>JBCCWS010000063.1 GCA_039193195.1 Pseudomonadota bacterium | reverse complement strand
GTTCGTTGATGACTTCGCGGCACCTTTTCGCCCCTGAACACGTTGCTCCTCCACCCGTGGGACCTGCCACGCTCGTCCTCGCGCCGCGCTCAGGGACAAAAACTCGCCTGCGAATTCATCAACGAACTTCTAACTCAGGACACTGGTGGGCCGCTTGGTAAATGAGGTGACGCTCAGCGAGTAGCACGGGCGCCATCGCGGCGTTGCATCGCTTGCCAATGGCGATGCCATTGGCTGCGCGACGCGCCTTGCTGACGCTGCCCCTACGCAGACTGAGCGTTACCTTATTTACCAAGCGGCCCACTAGGCGCCGCCGTTCGCCTCTGGCACTAGCCAGTCGTCTCGCGTGTGTCCTGCGCTTGCGCACTCAGCGAGAACGCCAGCGAGCCAGCCATTGACCGCCGGCCATTGTTCGGCGAAGGGCCATGGCGGGTTGGCAACCAACAGGCCACTGCCGATCAGGCCGGCGCGCGCCGGGTCCTTCGCGTGCAGTTCGCTGCGCAAGATCGGGCCTGGCACCTGCTGAGCCAGCACATCCCTTAGCAGCGCGTCGTGGCGACCGGCTCGGGGGCCTCCGAGCAGGGGATACCACAGGACCACCGTCGCGGTCGCCCAGCGCTGGCGCGCGGTGATTAGCAACCGAACCGGCTCGGCGTACTCATCCAACCGTTCATAGCTCGGGTCGACGAGCACGAGGCCCCGCGGCGTGCCGAGCGGCAGAAGGGCCGGTAGGCCTTCGCGCGCGTCGCGTGGTGCGTGTACGGCCACCTGCCGATCACCCTTGAACAGGCTCTTCAAGCGCTTGCCATCCTGCGGGTGCAGCTCGAACAGGAGCGCACTGTCCTGCTCACGCGCGAGCTGCGAGGCGAGCCACGGCGACCCTGGGTACTGCGCGTCCCCGAGCCGCCTGAGGCAATCGAGGTACGGGGCCAAGGCCTGCGGCGCGGCCTCTGCAGACGCCCGAACCCGCCCTACCCCCTCGCGCCATTCACCGGCGTCGTCCCCGTCGAGCCTGTAGCGACCCACGCCCGCATGGGTGTCGACGTAGCAGTAACCGCGCGCTTTGCGCTGCAGCAGGGTGAGCATCGCGGCCAGGGCGGCGTGCTTGTGCACATCGGCGAGATTGCCGGCATGGAAGGCGTGGCGATAGCTCAGCAAGGTTATTAGGTACCGTGCTCACGGGTCGCGGCGAAGGTCACTTCGGGGAAGCGTTCCGCGGCCAGGCGCAGGGCCACCCGCGTCGACGCCAGAAACACAAGCTCGTCCGCGTGATCGAGAGCCAGGTGCTCCTCCTGCTTGCGCTTGAACTCGGCGAAGCGTTTCTCATCGTCGCAGCCGATCCAGCGCGCCGTGTGCACGCTCACGGACTCGAAGCGAGCCTGCACCCCGTACTCGTGCTTGAGGCGATGGGCGACCACGTCGAACTGCAGGATACCCACGGCACCCAGGATCAGGTCGTTGCTCACCAGCGGCTTAAAGAGCTGCGTTGCACCCTCTTCGCACAGCTGGGTCACGCCCTTTTGCAGCTGCTTGGCCTTCAGCGGGTCGGCCAGCACAACGCGCCGGAACAGCTCTGGCGCGAAGTTGGGGATGCCGGTGAAGCGAAGCTCGTCGCCGACGCTGAAGGTATCGCCGATGCGCACCGTGCCGTGGTTGTGCAGGCCGATGATGTCGCCCGGGTACGCCGTCTCGACATGCTCGCGATCTGAGGCCATGAAGGTGAGCGCATCGGCCAGCTTCACGTCCTTGCCCGTGCGTACCTGGCGGGCGCGCATGCCCTTCTCGTAGCGGCCGGAACACACGCGCATGAAGGCCATGCGATCGCGGTGGTTAGGATCCATGTTCGCCTGGATCTTGAACACGAAACCGGAGAAGCCAGGCTCCTCGGGCTGCACTTCGCGCAAGGTGCCGTCGCGCGGCTGCGGCTGCGGGGCGTGCACGACGAAATCGTCGAGGAGCTCGGTGACGCCGAAGGTGTTGATAGCGGAGCCGAAGAACACAGGGGTCTGGCGGCCGGCGATGAACTCGCCGGGATCGAACTCCGTGCTCGCGCCCTGCACGAGTTCGACCTCTTCGCGCAGCTCGTCGGCCTGATCGCCGAGCACCTCGTCGAGCTGCGGGTTATCCAGGCCCTCGATCAGGTCGCCGTCCGCGCGGGTGCCGTCGGCGGAGGGTTGATACAAGCGTACCGTGTCGTTGCGCAGGTGGTAGACCCCTTTGAAGCGCTTGCCCATGCCGATCGGCCAGGTAACCGGCGCGCAGGCGATCTTCAGCACCTCCTCCACCTCGTCCATCAGCTCGATCGGCTCCTTGCCCTCGCGGTCGAGCTTGTTGATGAAAGTGAAGATGGGCGTGTCGCGAAGACGGCAGACCTCCATCAGCTTGATCGTGCGCTCCTCCACGCCCTTGGCCACGTCGATCACCATCAGCGCCGAGTCGACGGCCGTGAGCACGCGGTAGGTGTCTTCGGAGAAATCCGCGTGACCCGGCGTGTCGAGAAGGTTGACGATGTGATCGCCATAAGGGAATTGCATCACCGAGGAAGTCACGGAGATGCCACGTTGTTTCTCGAGCTCCATCCAGTCGGAGGTGGCATGGCGGCTGGCTTTGCGCCCACGCACCTCGCCCGCGACCTGGATGGCACCGCCGTAGAGCAGCAGCTTCTCCGTGAGGGTGGTCTTACCCGCGTCGGGGTGGGAGATGATGGCGAAGGTACGCCTGCGGCGCAGTTGCTCGAGGAATTCGCTCATGCCGTGAGGAGCCTGTAACGGTGGACGCGCACGCCCTCGCGCGGTCACGGAGACGGCACGCGGGGGCGCGTGAGATGACTATTTTCGGGAGCGTTCGCGCAGGCGCGGTGCGCGGCGCGAGTATAGCAGGCTCACCACCTTCGCCTGCGGGGTGGGTCAGGCGGCTGGGACGGCCCCGGCCACCCGAAAGTGCGCGCGAATGGGATCGCTCTTCAAATAGCCGCCCACACCTATGAAATAGAACGCCAACAGCAGGTAGCCCAGCAAGCGCGGCACGTCGCCGAGACCCGAGATTCCGAACACCCCGTACATCAGCCATACGCCGCAAGCGAAGGCGAAGCCGTACGCGGCGAACTTGGCCAGTCGCCACATGAGCGGTCGGTCGATGAAGAGCAGGGGGCCGAGAGGCGTGAGGGTGACCAGCAACAGTAAGGCGAACCAGCTCAAGCGCACGGGCGTAAGTGGCAGCACCAACATCAGCGCCAGGACGACACAGTGGAGCATGGCGAGCGTTCGCAGGCTGGTGGGCATCGAGATCTCCGCGACAGGTCGGGTGCGCTCGTGGTTTCGGCACGAGCGTCACTGTGGATGCGCCCAGGGCGCCTGACAAGGTGGCGAGGCTCCAGCGCGGCATCTCAAGGCACGACTCCACACTCGGGACTGCCAGCAAGAACTGCTATCTTTCGGGCACCATAATCACCGGCCGCCACCCGAGGGCCTGGCCGCCAGAGCACATTCAGCGCGCTTTAAGGAGCGACTCCGCATGGATCCCGATAAAGAAGTAGAGCTTTCCGTCCGACGGGTGGTGTCGGACGAACTACGCCGACGAGGCGGCAGCAGCGGCGGCGGCGGCCCCTTCTCGGGCCTCGGTGCCCTGGGGCTGACGCTGATGTTCGCCGCCTTCGTCCTCGCCTTCGGATTTCTGCACTGGCAATCCCTGGCCCAGGCAGAAGCGCAGCTGAAGGAGAGCCTCGACAGCCGCATCCTTGAGTTTCGTATCGCCGAGAGCCTGCGGGCACGCGTCAACGCCTACGTGACCGACGCGCTCGAGCAGACCGTGGCCGCGGATCAAACCCAGGCCACCCTGCGATCGATGGTCGAAGACCAGGCCACGGCGGCGATCGACGACGCCTCCGCGGTCATCCAATCGCGGGTTAGCAGCCTGGTACGCGTAAGCCTCTCCAGCCTGCCGAACGGGACTGATCTGGTGGCCTCACTACAGGTGCCGAGCGGCGCCGTGATGCCCTTCGATCGCCAGCGCTGCCCCGACGGGTGGAGCACCTACGATGCCCTCGCGGGTCGCACGATCGTGGGTGCGGGCCGCGGCATCGGCCTCACGCCCCGGCGGGTGGGAGATCGCGGCGGCGACGAACAGGTGACCCTGTCCCTCGCCCAAATGCCCCAGCACCGCCACTCGAACCCTACCACCGGCAGCAACCAGGTCATCCAAGAGGTGAACGCCCTCGCCATCGACGGCCGCGGCAGCTATGGCCCCCAGCACGCACGCCCCACCCAGACCGCCGGCCAAAGCCAGCCGCATCAGAACATGCCGCCTTTCCTCACCCTTTTATACTGCCGCAAGAACTAGGGCATGGCCGTGCTTCAAGTTCCCGTCTCCGTCGGCGAGCTACTCGACAAGATCAGCATCTTAGAAATCAAACACGCGCGGATAAGCGATGTGGACAAGCGCGAGAATGTCGTGTGCGAACTCGACGCCCTACGCCAGGTGCGCGAGCGTGCCGTGCCCGCGTCCACCGCGGTGGACGCGCTGTGCTCGCAGCTGCGGCAAGTGAACGAAGCGCTGTGGAGTATCGAAGACGATATCCGCGCTTGCGAGCGCGCGCAGTGCTTCGACGCCGAATTCATTCGCTTGGCGCGCAGCGTTTACCGCACGAACGATCAGCGGGCCGCCCTTAAGCGCGAGCTCAATGAACTCACCGGATCGACACTGGTCGAAGAGAAGTCTTACGAAGACTACTGAGGCTCGAGGGTCTTAACATCTGCTTAACACCAGCGCAATTTCCCACTTGACTTTGCCTACATATTGCGGGCTGCTAAGGCTGGTCGACGAGCAGTAACCGCTTTCGGTAGGTCGTGCGTTAACCGCTATACTGAAGCTCCCAGCGTTTCCGATAACTCAGCGTTAGATGCCCCATCGCTCGCTCTCAACGATGACCTGTCCCTTGGCCAGCGTCAGCCTAGCTCTCGCTCTTAGCTTGGCCGGCGCGGGCAGTTCGCTGGCGGGTACGAATGCCGCGGTGACGTTCTCCGCACCACCCCCGGCGCAAGTGCGCCAGGCGCTCTCGGAGGAGGAGCGCGAGGCTGGTGTGGTGGTGCTCTCGCACGAGATGCACATCGAGGCCTTTGCTCGCGACGGGCGAGAGTACACAGAGGAATTCCATCACCTTCGCTACCTGGTGCTCGACGCAGTAGGGGCCACCGAGGTCGCGCAGCATGTGTTCTTCTCTGCAGACGATGAGAGCTATGAGGTGCTCGCCCTCGAAGGGCAGACCATCGCCGACGACGGCACTGTGATCCCCCTCGATGAGCAACGCGACGTGCAGCTTCTGGACGCACGCGATGGAGACGGCGCCTCCACCCTCTCCCTGCGCAGCGTGAACTTCCCCCGCGTCACACCAGGCGCCATCCTCGACCTCGCCTACCGCACCCGGGTGGATGGCATTCAACCGATCAGGCTCGTACGCCTCGAGCGCGATTTCCCCACCCGCGATCTCACGCTACGCGTACGCACCGTGAGTGACGACAACCGTCGCTGGGTACCTACACGTATCGGAAGCCTCCCGCCCTCGGCCACGGCCACGCTGACATCGCAAATGGACCTGCTCTTGCAGGCCCAGAACGTGCCCGCCAAGCGCCTCGAGCCGTTCGCCCCGCCGGATGTGCGCCGTGGCCTGGCCGTGGCACTCACACTCGATGAGGTACCAGCACAGGCCTGGCGCGACCACCTGCTCCTGTGGACTGAGCAACCCCCGCAAATCACGGGCGATCAAGCTACCGGGCGTCTTGGTGACACCGCCATGGCTCTCGACCGCTGGGCGCTCCAGCAGACTCCAGCCCGCTCGGAGCTGGCGGACCTTGACCGTCTGATCAGCGATCACCTAGGGCCGGCGATGATCGATGAGGGTCGCTTCCTGCGGCGGACCCGGCGGGCGGAGGACGCGCGCGCCGTAGCCAGACTAGCCCCGCCGACGCTCGAATGGCACGAGCGAGCGGAGCGGCTTTTCGACCACGCCCGTTCACGACTGCGAGTGGACACGGCTAGCAGCAATACCACCCTAGACCGCGCCCTACGCTCCGGCTACGCAGGCCCCGGTGAAGTCAGCCTCTACTACCAGTACCTGCTCGATAAGGCTGGCATCCGCAACCACCAGGCCCTACTGCTCAGCCGCGACGGGCTGCCCTTCTCGCCCGCTCTCGGCAGCCTCGGCCTGTACGCGCCGCTCTTCGTCGTGCAAGCCGGCCCAGAGGAGAACCCACGCTACTATCCCGTGGGCGATCCAGTCGCGAATGCCCGCGGCGTGCCGGACCCCTATTTCGGAGCCCTGGCGTTCGTGCGACAACGCAAGAGCGATCACTGGGAACCCCGGCGAGTGCCGAGCACCTCGCCTATCCACGAGCTCACGGTGATCGAGTTCACCTCAGATCTCTCGCCCACGGGGGAGGCCACGGCGCTCACCATGCGTATGTTCTTGGAAGACGCAGCCGCGCGGGCGCCGCGTGAAACCCTAGGCTTGCGCGGCGGCCAGGTCCACGCGGGGGAGGACGTGGCCCGGGACTACGCCCGCGACATGCTCTCGGCCTGGGTGGGACTCGATGCGGATCGTCCCGTAGATATCTCATCCGACACGAGGATCAGCCCCCTCGAATCGCTGCCGATCGTCATCGAGTCCGAGTGGCAGCCACGCGTGCAGAACCTCGATGGCCGCCTGCTCGCGCGCGCACTGCCCGACAGCTGGCGCACGAGCAACCCCTTCACAGCGATCAAACGCACCCTGCCCCTGTGGCTGGCGGGCGGTGACTACGATCTTCGAATGCGCTGGCGCCTGCCGGCCGGCTACGTGTACGCCGGTGAGACTATCAGCGAGACGATAGCGGGGCCGGCGGACCTACATTTTACGTTCACCGTCGAAACCGAACGCTCCGAGGAGGGCACCTTCCTGACCAGTCGCCTCGCCCTGTCAGAGCCCTACATCATCGACGCCGCCGACTACGGCGCCGTGCAGCGCTTCTTCGAGCACCTGCAACGCACGGTGGATCGACGCAAGCTGCTGCTGGAGCCTATCCGATGAGTAGAGGGCCTAGTTTCCTCCTAGCACGTGGCTTTTTACCTAACATGAAAATTGGCTTACTGGTGCTAGCGAGCCTCACGATGAGCCCAGCGGCGTTCGCCCAAGCCCCAGCGCCGGATTGGGCCAGCGCCTTGGCTCGACCGCGGCCGCTGATCGATGACACCTTTTTCGCCGCCAGCGACACCTGGGTGATCCAGTACAGCGAGGTGATCATCGGCCGTACAGCACAGGGCCACCTGCGCCGTACCTACCGCCAGATACTGCAGCCGCTCTTCGGCGAAGGGGAGGAAGCACTTCAGCTATCGATTCCCTTCAACCAGGCCTCCCAGCTACTCGACGGCCCCCGCGTGTGGATCCCGAAGGGTCGGCGTCACGAGCTCATGGACCTGAGCGACAGCATCGAGGTGCCCTTACTCGACGGCTCCACGATCACGGCGATGCGCTCGCTGTTGGTCAACACCCCGCCCATCGCCGGCGCTCGGCGGGCCACGATAATCGCCGAATGGAGCGTGGAGGACAGGGTCGCCTTCCCGGGCGAGGACGTGATCTTCCCCCTCGATGCCTACCCCACGATCGAGCTGTTGATTCGCGCCGAGGGCGACGGCGACACCCCGCTGCTCCGTCTGGTACAACCAAACGGCGCCGTCGAGCGCGTGCCCACGCAGGGCATCAGCCTCTACGACATTCCCGCCTCACAGCATCTGCTCGTGGATGAGGAGCACCCGTGGCTCGCCAGCCTGTTCTCGAGCGTGCCGTTCGTTCATGCGAGCTTGCACGCAGATGATGGCGAGAATTGGAGCGATGTGGCCGACCGCACACGGGCTCTGTTCGACGCAGCGCTTGCCCAGGACACACCCGAGCCCTACCTGGCCCAGGCCCGAGCGCTGACGAAGCACTTACAGAGTGACGGGGAGCGAATCGCCGCCCTGGCCGGCTTCGCCCAGTCGCTGACCTACCGGGATATCCAATGGGGCATCGGGGCCTTCCAACCGGAAACGCCAAGCCAAGTGCTGCGTACGCGCAGCGCCGATTGCAAGGGCAAGGCACTGCTCCTGCACGCCATGCTCGACGCGGTCGGTATTCGCTCGACACCCGTGTTGGTCAGCGTAGGGGATCGCTACCAAGACTACCAAGCGCCCGCCTCACCGCTCGCCTTCAACCACGTAGTGCTAGCGATCGAGGCCCCTCCAGGCTCTCCGCTTCCCGGACGCTTACGAAGCGGGCCCGGGGCAGACTGGGTGCTGTTCGACCCCACGGACGCCCTCGCCACCTACGGCCAACCCTCCCACCGCCTGATGCAACGCCAAGGCTTGTGGTTGGACGAGCAAGGAGCGCTGTTCCGCATCGAACAGGCCGATGTCACGCCGCCAGAGGTGGTGACCGTAGACGCGGCACTCACGGCGGGCGGGGAGCTGCGCTTTGCGGTGGAGCTGTCGGGGCCTGGCGAGTACGCCTACGATGCGGCCATGAGTAACGCCTCGCCCATGCGCATCTCCGAGCGCCTACGCCAGGGCCTTACCGAACAGATGCGCCAGGTGCTCCCTGGACTTCGTATCGAGGTCAGCCGCTACTCGCCGCCTGACCACCGCACTCACACGGGCGCCAAGATCCAGCTGGAGGGCGCCATTCCCGAGGCGGTCGCGCACCTTGGGTCGGGCCTCTACAGCCTGGAAGCGCCAATGTTGCTCCTCGCGGAACTGGCCGACCTGCCGGTGGATGGCTACGCCGATGCAGTGCGCGAGCGACCCGTTGCCGTGCCCACCGGGTGGGAGGTGGACCCGTGCTGCGAAGCCCAGCACCATCACCTGCTGACGCGCTTGCGCCTCACTCTCCCCAAACGCTGGCAAGTCGATCGCCTGCCACACTTCGCCCCGGTGGCGACAAGCTGGCTGGACGCCAACCTGACGAGCCAGGCGGCGGCCGACGACACCGTGAACTGGGAAGCGAATCTAACCTGGTCCCGCGGCCGCTTTCCCAGCCAATCCGCCAGCGAGCGCACGGCACTACTCAACCGCGTCGTTGCCGCCTATCAGGAGCCGATCCTGCTCCGACAGAACGGTGCGGATCGAGACACAGCACGGCGCTGATGCGCCCGTCAGGGGGCACTAATGGACGAGTACTTCTGCCGGAATCGCTCGTAGAGCTCCTGCTGAGTCCCCTCGAGCGTGAGTTCGCGCCCGCCGATGAACGCGTGGGTCAACACGTTCGTCCGCATGTCGAGCGCGTCTCCCCGGGAGACGAACAGCGTTGCTTCCTTGCCCACAGCGATCGATCCGACCCGGTCGTCGATACCCAATAACTCCGCATTGGATAGGGTAATCAGACGCAGGGCTTGCTCACGATCTAGGCCACCGTAAGCCCCCGCGGTACCTGCCTGAAACGGTAGATTGCGCGAGTTGAAGAGACCCGTATTGGTGAGTCCTGTCTTCACGCCCGCGGCCACCAACTTGCCAGCAAACGCGTAGGGGGCGTGGATATCGTCGTGGGCCTCACCCGGCAGGCGGTGCACGCCCATTACGATGACGCCAACCTCGTGCTCCGCGAGATAATCCGCCGCTGGCAAGAGTCCGTAATCACCCACGATGACCACGTGCTCGACGCCGTGACGTCGGGCGAACTCGACGGCTCGCACCGCATCTCGCGCCACGTCCGTGCGGACGAACAGGCGCGTAGCGCCCGTGTACAGCCCCTGCATAGCGGCCAGCTTCAAGTTGCTCGCCGTGTCTGCGCCGCGCTTGGCGTAGGTGCCGGCGTCATCGAACAGAGTCTGCATCGCCAGCATCTGGCCGTCGTACTGCTTGTTCTTCTCGAACTTGAAGGTGAAGGTTGAGAAGTCGAAGCGGCCCTGACGCTTCGGCGGCCAGTTGACGAAGATCCCGTCATCCGCCATAAGCACTGCATCTTCCCAGTTCCACGCATCTAGCTGCACAATCGAGGAGCTTCCCGACACCAAGCCGCCCGTCGGTGCGACTTGGGCCACCAGCACGCCGTTGAAGCGCAGTGTTGGCCCCATCTCCGAGTCCGTGTTGTAGGCGACCAAGCTCCGAACGTTGGGGTTTACCTGACCGGTTTCCTCGCTATCGATAGTGTCCTCAATGGAGCTTACCTCCTCTAGACCCAAGCGGGAGTCGGGCAACACAAAGCCGGGATAGAGGTGTTGGCCCGCGCCATCGATCACCCGATGGCCCGTCGTGTCAACATCGGTGCCGACAGCGGTAATCCGCCCGTCCGCGAAGCCAACCGTGGCCTCGGCGATCACCTCGCCGTTGCCGACGTGCACAGTGACGTTGTCGATCGCGATGGGCTCGCCTTGCGAGGAGGCGGGCGTCGGCGCAAGAGCCTGCACCGCTACGGCGAGGGTCAGTCCGATCGATGCCAGCAAGGTGGCCAAAGGAGTTCGAAGGTACGCTCGCATCGCTATCTCCTGCTGTCGCTCAGTGATGGGCGCCGTGGTTGCTGAGGTACTCGTAGCCATGAAGGCTGTCGCAGTGCCACAGGCGCTGTGGACGATAGCCGCTTCCGCCGCCCTTCGCCCCCTTCGCCTTACGCATCTTCTCGATCAAGCGGGCGCGCTCGATCTCCATAGCGGCGTGGCGCGCCGCATGCTCTACCGCGTCGTAGCGCACGACGCCATCGACGATCGTGTGCAACGCCTTGGCATCGATCGAGAGCGGGTTGTCCGTCCAGATCACAAGATCCGCGTCCTTTCCCGTGCGGATGCTGCCCATGCGGTCCGCCAGATGCAGCATCTTCGCCGGGTTGAGCGTGACCAGCTTGAGCGCTTCGACTTCCGACATGCCGCCATACTTCACGCTCTTCGCCGCTTCCTGGTTGAGCCGACGGGACATCTCAGCACTATCGGAATTGATCGCCGAGAGCACCCCGGCCTCCGTCATGAGCGCCGCGTTGTAGGGTATGGCGTAGCGCACCTCCCACTTGTAGGCCCACCAGTCGGAGAAGGTGGAGCCTGCTGCGCCATGGGCGGCCATCTTGTCCGCCACCTTGTAGCCCTCGAGGATGTGGGTGAAGGTGTTGACGGTGAAGTCGAAGTCATCCGCAACGTGCATAAGCATGTTGATCTCAGACTGCACGTAGGAATGGCAGCTGATGAAACGCTCATTGTTTAAGATCTCGGCCATAGCGTCCATCACTAGGTCGCGCCGCGGCGCCCGGATGCGCATCTTCTCGGCACGCCCGAGGGCCTGCCAAGCCGCCCAAGCCGCCTGATACTCGCGGGCCGCGCCGAAGCCGTCGCGGAACACCTGCTCCACACCCATGCGCGTCTGCGGGTAGCGGATGGAGGCTGGATTACGCGATCGCTTCACGTTCTCACCCAGGGCGAACTTGATGAAGCCGTCCGCGCCGTCGATCAACATCTCCCGCGGCAGCATGCCCCAGCGCATCTTCACCAGTGCCGATTGTCCGCCCACGGGGTTTGCCGATCCGTGCAATAGCTGAGCTGCCGTGACTCCGCCGGCGAGGTTACGGTAGATGTTAACGTCCTCGGAATTGACCACATCGCCCATGCGCACCATGGAGGAGTTGGTGGCGATATCGTTGACGCCGGACAGCGCTATGTGGGAATGCTCGTCGATGATACCCGGCGTCACGTGCATGCCTGTCGCGTCGATCACCCGTGCGTCGCGGTCTGCGAGGCCCTTGCCAACCGCCGAAATGCGCCCGTCGCGTACAAGCACGTCAGCCGCGTCGAGCTTGCCCTCACCTTCGAGGGTCCACACGGTGGCGTTGCGGATGAGCAGTGCTTCCGGTTGGGGCGGCTTGCCCGTGCCGTAGGCGGTGAACGGATAGATCACCTTGCCGAGCGCCAATTGACCGCCCGCCTCTTCGGCCCCCGCTCCATCTTCGCCTTCGGCGGATGGGTTCGCCGCTCGCACAGCCCGCCATTTCACGGGGGCGCCGTCGGCCAGGCGACCTTCGCCGGCCCAGTGATCATCAAGCTCCCAGCCGCCGAGCCGAATGGCGGCCCCATCCTCCTCAGGGGAGAAGCTCATGGTGATGGCGTCGCCATCGAAGGCGAGCACCGCCGCAATCGGCGTCGGTTCTGCCGCGTCGGTGTCTGCGGCGATCTCCTCCTCCACCGGTAGGCGTAGCTCAGCCTTGGGCGCGGTCGGCTTGCCACTCACATGCAGCTCGTAAGCGCGGCTCCCCACACTCAAGGCGTAGACGCCCCTGCGATCAGGCGTATGCCCCTTGACGCGGTAGCGTTTGCCCGCCACCCAGTTCTCCTCGATGACCATCGCCTCATCGAACAGCGGCGCACTGGTGACGATCAGGTTGCCGATCGCCCCCGAGCGCAGCTCCCCAAGGCGCATAGACTCGCCCAGCAGTGCAGCGGGCACCGTGGTCAGCGCCGCCAGCGCCCGTTCCTCACTCAGGCCGTACTCGATGGCCTTGCGAAGCCGCGGCCAGAACTGCTTGGCATCACCACTACTGGTCAGGGCGAAGGTGACGCCCGCCCGCTCTAAGCGAGCCGCATTGCTAGGTGCCAGCTCCCAGTGTTTGAGGTCCGTGTAGGAGATGCGGTCGGCCGCGAAGGGATCCGTAACATCCTGCGCCTCGGGGAATTCGAGAGGCACGATAAGGGCAGCCCCCATCGCCTTGATCGCATCCACGCGCTGGTAGGCATCGCCGCCCTCGCGGATCACGTACTGAACGCTGAACTCATCGCCCACAAGGTCCGCACGCAGGGCGCCCATCCAGTCGTCCACCACGAAGATCTGCGGCAGCGCCTGCAGCTCGAGCCAGGCGCCGAGGGACTCATCGGTGAACGGTTTCGGCGACTGACCCGCGTACCAAGTGGCGTCGAGATAGGTTTGGCGCAGGAGGGCGACGGCGCCCATGGGTGAGATCGGGAAGCTCTGGCTGGACGAGCCCTTATCGAAGGAGTAGACCGCCGCGGCGCGAGGCACGAGCACGGCCTCGTTGTCGGATACCTCGCCGAGGGTGACCAAGGCGCCGCTGCCGCGGGCGATGCCGTCGGTCATGGAGGTGAGCACGGCCCCAAACCCCATGCCGCGCCAGGTGGCCGCGTCCTTCGCCTTGACGGTGAACTCGCTCACCGCGTCGTACTCGGCGCGGATCGCCTGGTTCGGGTTGTAGGCCCCTGGCGTTTGCGACTCCAGCACCTCGGGCTTGGAAAAGGAGAACGGCGCGCGCTTCGCAGGCTCGGGCAGACCGTAAGTCCCATCGATGTCAATAAGGCCGGGGTAGATGTACCGGCCGGAGAGGTCGATCGTCGCGTAACCTGCGGGCACCGGGCGATCGCCTGCCTCGACGGCCACGATCTGCCCCTCACGAATGAGCACGACGGCGTCACTCAGCACCTTGCCTGGCGAGATGGTGACGGTGGCGCCCGTCAGGGCGTACGCGCCCGAGCGCTCATCGGCAACATCATTTGGGGTGGCCGTCTCCTGGGCATGGCCAGAAATGGCGTAGGCAAGGAGCACCAACGCACCGCTGAGAGGGGATCGATGGAATCGCGTGCGCATGGGGCACCTTACTGCAAAATCCGGAATCGCCAGTCGCCTTTTTATACGGGTTGTCCTAGCGAGAGTCCAACGCACCCCGGCGCGTTTCGCCCGGTGGTATTCTCATGCGCCCCAACTCAAGTCCCAGAGGAAATGCCACCGATGAAGGCGAACGATTGGCGCACTGCGATCGCGCTCTGCACCTTGTGTGTCACCGTCACCACGCTCGGCACAGCCCGTGCGGCCGTGATCGATGAGGAGGCGATGCAGGCCATGGAGTATCGACTCGTCGGCCCCTATCGAGGCGGACGCGTCACGGCGGTGACCGGTGTGCCCGGCAAACCTCGCACCTACTTCATGGGATCCACCGGCGGTGGTGTCTGGAAGACCACCGACGGTGGCCAGCGCTGGTTCAACGTCTCGGACAAGGAACGCGAGATAGACCCGTCGCCCGCGCCGACGGTTATGGGGGATGTCGATCCCATGCTCGCCGCGAGTGGCCGCGTGCGTGCACCCACGGGCGGCTTGCCGAAGATGACCGCGTCGACGCGCACGCGAGAAGGGGATGAGTTTGGCAGCGCGTCCGTTGGCGCCCTCGCCGTCGCCGCCTCAGACCCCAACATAGTTTGGGCCGGCATGGGCTCGGTGGACATCCGCGGCAACACCTCCGCTGGCGATGGCATCTACCGCTCCATGGACGGCGGCGACACGTGGCAGCACATGGGCCTGCCCGAAGCCGGCCAGATCGGTCGTATCCGCGTCCACCCGCAGGATCCGGACGTGGTGTACGCGGCTGTGCTCGGCCACGCCTTCGGCCCCAACCCAGAGCGCGGCGTGTACCGCACGACCGATGGCGGCCTCACCTGGTCACGCGTGCTGCACGTATCCGACAAGGCCGGCGCTGTGGACCTGGCCATGGACCCGAGCAACCCGCGGATCCTCTACGCTGCCTTCTGGGAGGCCGTGCGCCTGCCCTGGGACATGATCTCCGGGGGCCCCGGCAGTGGTCTGTACAAGTCCATCGACGGCGGTAACACCTGGCAGCCGCTCACCGAGGGCCTGCCCGAAGGCACGCTCGGCAAGATTGCCGTGAGCGTATCGCCCGTGGCCCCCAACCGCGTGTTCGCCCTGGTTGAGCACGAAACCGAGTGGGGTCTGTACCGCTCCGACAACGGCGGCAAGAAGTTCCGCCGCGTAAGCAGCGATCGCAACCTGATCACCCGCGCCTGGTACTACACCAAGGTCTACGCAGACGTGCAGGACGTGAACACCGTCTACATCATGAACGTACAGATGTGGCGCTCCGACGATGGCGGCAAGCACTTCATCCCCATCCGCACTCCGCACGGCGACAACCACGACCTTTGGATCAATCCGGACGATCCCAAGAACATGATCCAGGCCAATGATGGCGGCGCCAACGTGACCTACGACGGCGGTCGCACCTGGTCGACGCAGGCTAACCAGCCGACGGCCGAAATCTATCGCGTTACCGTGGACAACCAATACCCCTATTGGCTGTACGGCGGTCAACAAGACAATTCGCCTGTTGCCATCCCCAGCCGAACGGCCGGCGCCGGAATTCAGCGCAAGGACTGGTACGCTCCTGCCGGCTGCGAGACCGCTTACGTGGCGATCGACCCCCGTGACGCGGACATCACCTACGGTGGCTGCTACGGCGGCTCCATCGGCCGCATGGACCGCGGTCTGGGCATCGAACAAGAGGTCATGGCCTGGCCCCAAATGGCCGTTGGCCAAGCCGCCAAGGACCTGCGCTTCCGCTTCCAATGGAACGCGCCCATCCGTATCTCGCCTCACGACCCGGACGTGCTCTACCACGCCTCCAACCACGTGCACCGCTCGCGCGACGGCGGCCACAGCTGGGAGGTGGTGAGTGATGACCTCACGCGCAACGACCCGGAGAAGCAGATCCTTGCTGGCGGCCCGATCACCAAGGACAACACGGGCGTGGAGGTGTACGGCACCATCTTTGCACTCGAGGAGTCTCCGGTGGCACCCGGCGTGCTCTGGGTGGGAAGCGATGATGGCCTGGTTCACATCTCGCGAGACAACGGCGAGAGCTGGACCAACGTCACTCCCAACGGCCTGCCCGAATGGGGTACGGTGAACGTGATCGCGCCGTCCACCCACACCGCCGGCCGTGCCTTCGCCGCGGTACACCGCTACCGCACGGACGACTTCGCGCCCTACCTCTACCGAACGAACGACTTCGGTAAGAGCTGGACCCGCCTCACTAGCGGCGCCAACGGCATTCCCGACGGACACTTCGTGCGCGCCGTGGTCGAGGACCCAAACCGCCAAGGCCTGCTCTACGTGGGCACGGAGTACGGCATGTACGTCTCCTTCGACGACGGCCGCGCCTTCCAACCCCTGCAGCTCAACCTGCCGCTGACGCCCATCACAGATCTCAAGATCAAGGATCAGGATCTAATCGTCGCCACCCAGGGCCGCTCCCTGTGGATCCTCGACGACCTCAGCCCCCTGCATCAAATGACCGACCAGATAGCCCGCGCGGAGTACCACCTCTTCACGCCGCGCCCAACGATTCAGTTCGCAGGCGGCGGCGGCAACGCGGCACCCGGCACGCCGGCAGGGCGCAACCCCTCGTACGGCGCGGCGATCTACTACCTCCTGCCGGAGGGCCTGGAGGATGAAGGAGACGAGGCGACCGAGGTGAAGCTCGAGATCCTCGCCGGCAACGACGACGTGCTGCGCACCCTCTCCAGCAAGGAAGGTGAATACACCGCCCCGAACGTGTGGCGTCGCATGTTCCCCGAGTTCTTCGAGCCGCGCACGCTCACTGCGCACGCCGGCATGAACAAATTCGTGTGGGACCTGAGGCTTAAGGACCCGAAGATGGTGGACGATGCCGTGCTCTGGGGCGGCCCCCAGGGCCCTGAGGTGCCGCCGGGTACCTACCAGGCCCGCCTCAGCGTTGGCGATTGGTCCTCCACCGTGCCCGTGGAAGTGCGTGCCGACCCGCGCCTCGACGTGCCCCGCGAGGCCCACGAGATCCGCTTCGCCCTTGCCTACGAGATCTATGAGTCTCTCGAGCGCAGCCACGAGGTAATCCGCCAGGCTCGCACGGTGCGCGATCAGGCCCAGGCCATCGCCAAGGTGACCGAGAACGAGGTAATCCGCGAGAGCGTCGACGCCCTCGCCGAGCAGCTCACGGCGATCGAAACCACCGTGCTGCAGGTCAAGAGCAAGGCCCCGCAGGACATCCTCAACTTCACGCCGATGCTCGACAATCAGTTCCTGCACCTGATGGGCGTGGTCGAGTCCGCCGTGGGCGTGCCGACGGAGGCGTCCGTGGCCCGCTTCAACGAACTCTCGGCCGAGCTCGACGTGGTCGAGACCAAGCTGGTCGAGATCCTCAACAACGACCTCGAAAAGTTCCAAGAGCTCGTCGACTCGCTGGAGACCGAGCGCGTGGTCGTTCCGTCCGCCGGCGCGGTGGGCGGTCAGCGCTAGGCTGCCGCTAGCTTGCGTTGGCGCCCGCCTCCGCCCAAGCAGTCGCCGTACATCACCCGCGAGGGGTACGAGCGACTGCAGGGCGAGCTCAAAGAGCGCTGGACCTTCCGCAAGGAGGTCGTGACCGCTCTCGCCGCCGCAGCGGCCGAGGGCGATCGCTCCGAGAACGCCGAGTACGCGTTTCGCAAGAAGCAGCTGGGCGAAATCGATCGGCGGATTCGCTATCTGCAAAAGCGATTGCCGATCTTAAAGGTGGTGGATCCTGCACCTAGCCAACAGCGAGATAAGGTGTACTTCGGGGCTTTGGTGACGCTCGAGTACGAGGACGGTACCGTCGCTGAGCACCGCCTTGTGGGCCCCGATGAGATCGACACGGTGAAACGGCATATCTCGATCGACGCGCCGTTGGCGAAAGCGTTGCTCGGCAAAGGCGTCGGCGATGAGGTGGTGCTCACCCTACCGGAGGGGGAGCGCGTGTACGAAGTCGTGTCCGTGTGCTACCCGGACACCGCCGCGTGAGCGCGCCGAGAGTCACCTACGCGTGAGCAGTGTTGAGGATCTCCTGGATCGCATCCCCGACGCGAGGGATGGGCTTACACGCCGGGAGCGAGTGGTGCTGTACGTGCTGCGGGAAACACAGAAGGAGCGGCCCGACCGCCCCGTACCCACTGTGATGCTCTGGGGACGCGTCTGTGAGCACATGGACATTAGCCAGGATGAACTGGTGAATATATTAGCTCGCTTGGGGGAGATGAAGGATTAACGTCGAGGCGGATGACGCCCAGCGCGCGCAGAGCGGGTGTTTCAGGGGGTGCCATTGCTCCAACGAAACACCTGCGAGGTGATCATCTCGTTGCGCACCCGCCCACGTCGCTGGGTGGCCGATCGGCAAACGCGGCGCTTGATGCGCGTGCCCTCCAGGGCCACCCGCTGGCAGATCAAGGCCTCCCCGCGCACGGCCTGCGGTTTCGCAATGACTGCGACCCGCTTCGGCTCACGTGTTGCTTTGGCGGGCAGGTCTGAAACCTGCTCTCGCAGGCTTTCCCAGGCTGCTCTGGACGCCTGCTCAGCGTTCGCCCTCTGCTCAGTGGGTGTTGCCGCGGCCGCCGCAGAGGACTGCTCGCATTCGTAGCGACCACCGGCGCTTGCAAAAGCGTTAGCCGTGTAGATCAGTGCGAACCCTGCGAGCAGGATTGCCGCGGATCGATGCGTAGGAGTCACGTTTCACTCCTGCCTGCGGGTAGCTCCACCTCGCGAACGCGCTGCCTGGCTCACGTTAGAATCCCCAGCCTTGGGCTGCTTCTTCGACCGCCGACAACGCCACCCCGTGTGCTAGTGGTTCATCCCGTGAAAGAAGACTGCCTCGCGCATGCTGCGGTTGTCGCGCTGCTCGGCAAGCCATTCGTCCTTCGAATAGCAGATGCGCTTTCTTAGGCGCGTACCGATGCGGGTCACGTCGATGCAGTAGCGCCGCTCCGCCACCACCGTCGCCGCTTCAGGAATCTCTTGAGCTGACGTGCTCTGGTCCACGCCTCCAAGGTCAGGCACCTTTTCCACGAGGGTCGCCCAGGCCGAGCGCGACGCCGATTCTGCGGCGACATCCTCCGCTACCGGGGACGTATTGGCCTGTGTGGCCTCAGCCTTAGCCTTAGGCTCGGGTGTGTCGTCTTCGGCGCCCGTATTCGCGACGACAGCCGCGGAGATCAAACAAGCGAGGGAAGCGAGCAGAGTTTTGCGCATCGGGTTCACCTTTGGTCTAGGGTCGTTCAGGGGCGGCGTTGGTGATTCGCGCTGCCCTTGGCCTTGGGGTTGAGGAGAGAAGTCAGTTGGGCCGTCCCTCTACTGGAACATCTTGTAGCGCAAGAG
Organism: Pseudomonadota bacterium; assembly: GCA_039193195.1. NCBI lineage: Bacteria > Pseudomonadati > Pseudomonadota > Pseudomonadota bacterium. The sequence goes on along the minus strand of JBCCWS010000063.1, from coordinate 5,846 downwards.
GGCTTCACTGTGGAGCTTGCCTTCGCGATCTTCAGCTGCTATCTCGCGTAGGGTCTTACACACGCGGCGCTTGATTCGCGTGCCCTCCACAGCCACACGCCGGCACATACGCCTCTGCGGCTGCACGCTCGAAGACTTCGGCACGATGCTCGATTGCGCGGCACCATTGTCGTCCTGCTCGAGATCAGGCACTTGCTCGCGGAGCAGCTCCCAAGTGGCCTCAGATGCCTGTTCCGAAGCGGCGCGTTGATCCTGAGCCGTCGGCTTGGGCGGCTCCTGAAAGTAAGTACCGCCAGCGCTCGCAAGCGCCATGCTAGTTGAGGCGCTGAACACGATCAGGGTGACGGGCAGAGTTATCTGCCGAAGCGTGTTGCGCATCTCCAACTCCTAGTGGTGTGTTGCCGACACCTCGAGTTGAGCACATTGGCTCACAGGAACCAAGGGGCGATAGCAAGGTTCGTGACTGAAGCAGCGGAGGCAGGGTCCGAGCGGCCGGAGGCTCAACGATATGGGCGCTGGGTGGGATGGTGAGTGGGGGAAAGCCACGTTATAATGGGCGGCTTAGGGGTCGTTAGCTCAGTTGGTAGAGCATCGGACTTTTAATCCGCTGGTCGCTGGTTCGAGCCCAGCACGACCCACCATCAAATCAAGAGCTTACCCGCTCTCTTCCCTCACGCCGATTCCAATATCCTGGCCTGCTTCCAAAAAACCTCTGCCGCAGTGTTCTCACGCGCTTCGGCACGCGTCTGTGTACCCTCTCAGTGATTGGGCTGGAATGCGTCAGCAGCTCGGTCGCCTGCCTGGTCCGTAGTCGGCGCATCAGGTGCTGCTTTCGCACGGATGTCGTGCGTCGTGTATCGCTCCCTCTGCACACCATCCTCGATTGCCTCCTTCATCCGGCGGCGGAAGCGTAGCTGACCATCCAGCCCGGTGATCGGTTTCGCTGGGGTATGAGATAGAGGACCGGCTCAGACTCAGAAATCCTTACAACGTACCCCGGCGGCGCACTGCTCTGAAGAGGCCCGGCGGGTGAGCTGCTGACAGCTTACGAACTACTGGCGGGGACCTTCTTCAGGCGCCTTCGCGCAGTGCGCGATGCATTCAATCGCTGGCGAGGCGTTTCCTTAAGCATCTCGAAGCGAATGAACGGATCACTCCCCGGCGCGATGATCCCCCAGCGAATCGCTCGCTTGATCATGTGCCGGAACAACGCAAGCTCACGGTTGGCTTGCGTCCTACTGCTCTTTGCGCGCTCGCTCTGATAGCCGTACAGATGCTGCTGCGTCACAGAGCCAACCCGCATCTCGCCGAAAACCTTTCGCAGATTGCTGGCCTGGCGGATGTTGTCTTCATAGGTGCGCTCCGCTTTATCCGGGGCAACCTCCACCATGTAGCGATCGATCAATAGCGCGACCGTGTCACCTTCGTACTTGGCGGCCGTGAGCTCAGCGTATCGCCGCGAAAGGCGCACCCACTTCTCGGAGCCGGGCACCACGTAGTAGTACGTCCCCCGCCGCTGATACATGCGCTGGGGCAGGTGCCTGTCTTTGGTGCGCTTTCTGCCCATCGGTTTGCTACTGACGGCCCGCGCCCACGGCGATCACGCTCATTCTTGCGGATCGCGCTTTGCCAGATCCCGCAGCGCCTCGTAGTTTGGCACCTCCTTTTTGCTCGGCGGCTGCTTGCTCCCCTCCATCGTCGCCCGCTCGACCCACTCGGGGTACACCACGAGGTCCTTCGAGTTCTCGAGGAACTTGATGCCCATACGCCTCAACTCCTCACGCTGCTTCCGCCGGTGCGTCCAGCCGGTCAGCTTCTTCAACGCCCTTTTCGGGAGCGCTCCGTCGTAGTCCATGCCCGAATTCCTCCACTCGATAACGTTAGCCACGCTCCATTGCGCGGAGCGTGCTCGTACCTACAGTCTACGAAGGCAGTTTCTGATCCCCGCCCGGTGGGGCAGTCGCTACACTTTCTCGGAAGCTTTTGGGGGTTCGGGCACGTACTTGTGGCCGCACTTTCGACAGATCCAGCTGCGCTGCCAAAGCGCGTACTCACGCTTGAAGTCCACGAGTAAGTACCTGATCGCCATGGCAAGGCGCACAACCGCGGTAAGGAGCAAGGCGCCGATGGCAAGCAAGGCGATACGTGTAGGCCACGGTCTCAGCAGGTAGTCCCAGCCCTCCCCGTCGAGCAACGGGGAGAACCAGGAGACCAAGAACGCGAGCGGCACGATGCTGCTGAGCACAAGCCACCACGGCACGATCGCTTCGGGCTCTGGGGGCGCACAGCGCGCCGACCAGGCGCTATGGCTGATGTCGTGGTTTTCGCTCACCCGTATGCCCTGGGCGTAGCCGACGGAGAGCTTCTGCGTGTTCGGTGAGGTGCAGTTCGGGCAGTCGTACGTGGTCATGACTGGCGTGCCCCTGTGTGCGGCGCCAAGGTGGTGGGTGCTGCGTGGCCTGCGCTGGTCGTGCCGGGTCCCTCGGCGTCTACGTGAGTTGCTGATGCGGCGGCGAGCCTTGGCTTGCAGAGGCTGCGCTGGAGGAACGCGTAGGCCACTACATGGACGGGAACGGACCTCGGGTCATCCCTGCGTGATTCGGCAAGGTAGTCGTCGACGGCAGCGCGTAATGACGGCAACGTGACCTCGACAGCGACATGCACCGGCCCCTCGTAGACTAGGTAAGTCACGACCTCCGCATTGCTGAATCGGCTGCGCCATACCGACCGTGCGACGGCGAGCGTTGTCAGCTCCGCTATGTGGCGGTCGAGTGGTTCTACTTGGCGCGGGTTGCTGCCGGCGGCTTTGATTTTGACGATGACGCGGTTGCGGGAGCGCCAAAACAACACCTCGTCGGGGCGAGCGCCCATGCGGCCGTAGTTGTAGACGCGCGTGCCGGCGGAGAGGGTGCGTGGGGCGTCGGGAGGGGGATGGTGAGGCATGGGGGTTCTCCAGGTGGGGTACCTGGAGCAACGGTCTCACGCGTGCCGATCCTGACAACCCTCGCCAGTCGGCGAAGTTGCCCTTACTTATCGATTCGCTTCAGCCGTCGCCGGATAGCGGACCTGCGCCCCATTCGCGGGTGCGGCTTCTCGGGCGTGGTAGCCAAGCCACACCCCCTTCAGTCGTCTAGCGTTTATTCTCCCGAAGAAAAATAGGAAACCCATGCGGGTAGACATGCGCGCTCAAGCTCCAGTTTGGCTTCGAACCACCCAGGCGTGCGCACCGTTTCCTGAACGTGAGATTTCGAGTGCCACTGGCACGCCGAGTTCACGACACGATTGAGCGAAAGCCTGGCAGTCAGCGCGCCAGTCGGCATCGTCGAAGTCGACGGCTAAGAAGTGGCATGTGTGATCGTCAAGCAGCGGGTAGACGCCGACCGTTTTCTCGCCGACAAGATGGCTGTAGACCACTTCATCGGAGACTGGAACCAAGGCGCGATTGCCGCAGTCTGCGCACTTGATTCGCGGCTTCTCGCAAACACCCGGGCGCCACTCGTTGGCGCATGCGGGGGAGTAGCCAGCCTTACCCGTCGTCGCACTTTCCCAACGGACCGGATGCACATCGGTGCGCCCCCGGAACAACCTTCGAAAGATCGCCACCTTCTCGGCGGCTGTGAACTGTTGAGCTTTCGGGAAGACTTCCCTGTCCGATTCCGGGCCGTGCTCAGGTGGTTGCCAGTCGATACCGTGCGATTCAAGCAGCGCGATCAGACGAGTGATCTCTGCACGCAGACGCGCCGACTCAGCTGATTCGCTGGACACCACGAACCTTCGATATGGCTACTCCCATTCCCAGGGTCTCCACCAGAACGAGAAGCAAGTTCTCGGCAGTAGGTTCACAGAAGGCCCCCGCCTGGGCTGTGACCCGAAATCCGCAGTGACCGGATTGATGGTCATCCTTCCACGTCCCCGTTCCACGACCAGTTGGCTGGGTCCCATTGACTGCCGGAGACGCCGGCGAGCACGGGATCTAGGAACGCCTTGGCGGCGTCGTACGCCTCGTCAAGGGTGCCCCACTTAAGTTGGTCTTCTTCCGCGATTGTCGCGTAGGGTCCCTGCCACGTGGCGGGAGGAGCCGGGAGACTATCGGGAACCTCGTGTGTACCGCGAAAGCCGAAGGTCTGGTCGATTGCGGTGCGTAGCCTAGTGGCCTCTACCGCGCCAGCCGTGGCGATGAGGATGAGGTCTGGCAGATCCTTCACGCGCGAGTTGGGGCGAAACCGCGGCATCGTGTACGCGTGGAGTTTCTCGGCGATATGTGTCTCTACTGGATACACGCGAAGGACGGGCGGCGCGATGGCCGCAAACGCTAGCGTATCCTGCGCCACCATTGTCTCCGGCTCCCCGAGGATCGGATCACCGAACGCGACATCAACGCCAAAAGGCCGGCCGTAGACCTTACCGGCAAGGCCGCACTCGGCTCGAAAGCGAACACCTTCGTAACGCATCCTGTCGTTCTGTATCTCTGGGTGCTGGGGGTGCTCCCGGATCGTGAACGTCATGAAATCACCCAAGTCACGCCTGGCGGCGGACGCAAGTTGGGGAAGGATGTTGGCGGGCGAGCCCAACAGACGGAGATCGACGTCGGTAGTCGTTCGTGCCCGCTCAACGCGGAGCTCTACGGCTAGACCGCCCTTCAGCGCCACCGCATCCCCGAACTCGATGGCGATGCGCGCAAGAAAGCGATCGAACACCACGAGCTGGCGACGCCGAGCGAAGTCGATGCCTGACGTTGAGGCAGTTCGTAGCCGTTGCTCCAGCGCCTGCTTGAAGGCCGCAGCAGTATGGTACCCGCGGGTCACGGTACCAGCCCGCCAAAGGGCTCAAGCTGCTTCTCGACAGCCGTAAGTTCCTCTCGCACAACCAGCCCGCGATCGAGGGCATCGAGAGCCGCACCGCGGAGTTGTTCCGGGGGGACGTGCTCAGCGGCGCAGTCCTTGAGCGTACGCAGCGGCGCGGTCACCGGAACCGGGCCGAACCAGCGCCGCTCGCCCTTGCCGACGTCTCCATAGTGCAGCACCACACCATCAGGCACGCGGAGACGACGTTTACGCCACGCTTGGGGAAGCGTTAGGTGCATTCGAGCGGGCAATACGTCGGACAGATCGTGCAGGGCGAGTGCTGTCTGGTGAGAGAAGGTGCCCTGCTGCTCAGACCACAGCCAGACTGCCGTTAGATCTTCATGATCGCCAGCGGGAAAATGAACGAGTCGGTATACACCTCGCCTGACGCGGATCATGCGCCCGGCGTCGAGATGGTGCGCGAGCAGCTGCGGCGAGTAGCCCGCCTGAGAGGCTTGCTGCGTTGTAAAGAGCCCGTCCTGGGCGGCAGCGATCTCGAATAGCTGATCCCAGTCGGGGGACGTTGCGGCTGGCTGGCTCATGCACATAAATTAAGCCACGCTTAAGTTTTGTGCAACGCTACTACCGCGGTTGGCTCCCGACGCCAGTGCCTGATGGGTCGGTGAGTGTCCAAAACGACTCTCATCAGGCTCGGAAAAACAGAGACTTACAACCGTCTCAAAGTACAGCGTTTTGGACGCGAAGTGCCGGCAATTCTAGAAACTTTTCAGTTACTTATCATGGCTCTCGCGCCCGGGCTTTTAATCCGCTGGTCGCTGGTTCGAGCCCAGCACGACCCACCATTCACGCCCCACCAGTCCCCAGCTACCCATCCACAGAGGTGCGGCAAACTCACGATGCCTAGCCTGGATTATTCGTGAGTGTTCGTCGCGAGGGCGCCGAGAGGCAGCAAAACACGGGGTGGCGCGCAGTGGAAGGCGCGCAGGCGTACTCAGCAGTACGTGTCGAGCACCTGCAACGAGCACGCGCCGTGTTTTGCTG
>JBCCWS010000062.1 GCA_039193195.1 Pseudomonadota bacterium | reverse complement strand
GTCACCGTATCGTTCGCTTTGAGCGAGTTCTTCGACGGCCTGGCCGTACTGGCGATGGTTCGATCGAGCGCCTTGAGCTGCTGTAGAAGGAGTTGCAGGTTCAGCCTTAGGCTCCCTGTACAGCTGGTGATCGTCTGCTCCAGCCACCGATAGTGGGTCTTGGTCCACTGCGCTCCCCCCTCCCCCTGTCAGGATAGTTGCGTGTGCCGCAGCAATGCAGTTCGGACGAAAGGAGTTGTCCGTTCGGTATGAGAAGCTGCTGAAGTGATGGAGGATCCGACCCTCCGAAGTCTGCCTGCAGGGGCCGGCTTCAAACCACCCTCAAGCGGCATTGGCTGAAGACCGTTGTCGTGAGCGTTGAGGGAGAAGGCGGGCCCATGTGGCGCGTCAGGTAGGAATCGAGAAGGCGAGTGCAAGCGAACCATCGTCCAGGTGTCGAAACTGATAGATGACATCAAAACCGGGAGGCTCAACTACTCCCGGGACGAACCCATCGGAGAACCTGCTTACTGGGTGGGTGGTGTCCGGCATAGAGATGGCGCGAGCTCGATTCGGGCGCTTCAGCGGAACTGCGGGAACTCGGAACCGTGATGTGAAGGGAGAGAGTCAAGTGAAGCAAAGCGAGACTCAGAGTACCGATGCATGGTCCGAGGACGGACCGACTTGTAGTAGCGTGGAAGCACCTGTAATGGGTGTGGAGCAAAGGAGTCGGGTTGCTTCAGTCGAATCACAGGCCAACTCCCTGCGGAGGATGAACCGGTGACATCGGCAAAGCCCTTTGTGATTGCGAAACGCCTGGTATGGGAGGCATATCTGCGCGTGAAGGCCAATCGCGGAGCGGCTGGAATCGATGGTCAAACGATCGAGGACTTCGATCGCAACCGCAACAGAAACCTCTACCGGATCTGGAATCGGATGTCGTCGGGGAGTTACTTTCCACCGGCGGTCAAAGCAGTCCCGATCCCGAAGAAGACTGGTGGGGAGCGGATACTCGGCGTGCCGACGGTCAGCGACAGGATTGCGCAGACGGCCGTTAGCCTGGTGCTGGAGCCACTTCTGGAGCCTATCTTTCATGATGACTCCTACGGCTACCGGCCTGGAAAATCAGCCCACGATGCACTCGCGGTGACGCGCAAGCGTTGCTGGGAGCGAGATTGGGTGCTGGAGTACGACATCCGCGGCCTGTTCGACAACATCGATCACAGCCTGCTCCTCAAAGCCCTTCGTCATCACTGTGATGAGCGCTGGGTGTTGCTGTACGTGGAGCGCTGGCTAACTGCTCCGATGCAGTTTACGGACGAAACATCGCAGCCAAGAACGGTCGGAACGCCTCAGGGCGGACCGCTTTCGCCGGTTCTAGCGAATCTGTTTCTCCACTACGCATTGGACCACTGGTTGTCGGTGCACCACCCAGACACTCCCTTTTGCCGTTACGCTGACGACGGCATCTTGCACTGTCGAAGCGAAGTCGAGGCGAATCTGCTGCGCAACCAGCTAGAAGCTCGTCTTCGTGATTGCGGTCTACAGATGCACCCAGAGAAGACTCGGGTGGTTTATTGCAAGGATAGCAAGCGGACGGGAACATACGAGTACACGTCGTTCGACTTTCTCGGCTACACCTTTCGGCCGAGACGCATTAAGTGACGGGACGGGCGGATCCGGAGGGGTTTTACCCCGGCGGTTAGCCGCCAAGCCCTGACTTCGATGCGCCAGTCGATGCGACGGTGGCACCTCTCGCTGCGCAGTGAGTTGTCGCTGAGTGATCTCGCTCAGCTAATGGCTTCGCGCGTACGCGGATGGATGAGGTACTACTGTCGATTTCGGGGCTCGGAGTTCCAGCCTGTGGCAGATCACCTGGACAGGATCATCGTCCGATGGGCCATGAGGAAACACAAGCGCTTACGCGATCATCCAACCAGAGCGTTCAACTGGCTGGATCGTGTGAAGCGGAGACAACCCGATCTGTTCGTCCATTGGTGCGGACACGGGGCGTTCTCGGTTGAAGCAATGGGAGCCCGGTGAGTCGAGAGGCTCACGCCGGGTTCTGCGAGCAGCCGAGGGGGCAGTTCCCTCGGCTGACTCACCCCGGTGATTTGATTCTTTCCTTTTGAGCGGGGGGCGGAAGAGAGAGCATTCGATGCCCCGCTATTCCGAGCAGATCCGTGAGCAAGCTGTCCGCAAGATGATGCCACCGAATGCGAAGTCCGTGGCCGAGATCCATCGAGAAACAGGCATTTCCGAGGCAACCCTTTATGCTTGGCGTAACCGATACCGATCCGAGGGGAGAGTGGTGCCAGCCGATCCGTCCAATCCTGAGCAGTGGAGTGGCGAACGGAATCGGGGGACAACGGCGATGCGAATCCTGCCGTGGAATCGAGGTCAACAGAAAAGCGATGCGCAACTCAGCATGCTCCCGGGGAGCGCCGATACTAAGGATAGCCGCGACGAGCATTCACCATTGGGGGAGTGATGTCCGAAGAGTTTGACGAAGAAGCTGCCGCACGAGCAGCCGTCTCGAATTTTCTCCTCAGGACGTTCGAAGACGGGGGAGTATTCCGGCAGAGCGACGACTGGAAGTTAGGATTCGAACTCGTTGAGCGACTGGCCTCGCGCACAACGCTGGTCCGCGAGTCGGACGATGGGGAGTCTCGCGCAGGCGACTGGTACTCCCCAAGCTTTTGGCATGCATGCTGCTTCGTGCTCGTCATTTGGGTACACCTGAAGACAGCATCCGGCGAGGACTCGCAAATTCTCCTATTCCGGGGACAAACCAGCTGTTGGGACCCCGTTCCAACGGCGCTGCGGGAGCCCGTGGTGGACCCCGAGCGCAGTGGCGTAACCATGCTGAGTCGCGCCCTGCGCTCGCTCATTCACGACTGGCACGACCCTAACGTATTTCTCTACAGCCAATGGGCCATAACGACGCACTGCGCTGGCCTAGCTCAACACTACGGACTGCCCACAACGCTTCTTGACATCACGTTCGACCCAGTTGTCGCCCTCTATTTCGCTGGCCGACGGTCCAGTAGCGCAAAACCGGAGGAGCTCCGTCAGCCCGAATATCTCGATCACGGAGTCGTTTTCGTGCCGACGTTCCGAGACTTGTTCCGAGCGAGTCAGGACCCTGACGTTGGATTATCGCTTCGCTGCGAATTGTTGCCGCCTAGCTTCTGTCACCGTCTGTACCAGCAGTCAGGGATATTCTTGGAGTATCGCGACTCGAGGTTGGTACCCGGGTCCGACTCACCAGAGGCAAGCTTTCTTTCCTGCGCCGACCGGATTCTCTTTCCTAGAGCGTATCCAGAAGTGGAGGGTTTCAACGAGGTATTCTCCGAACACACTATGGCCGTGTGGGGATACGGCAAGGAAGTCCTCTCGCCGATGCTCGATAGGGATGGAGCAACTTTGGCCCGCGAATGGTACGCTGACGCTGCAGTGATTACCGCGCTAGTCAAAGCGGTCCGGGACGTTCTAGCGAGCGGGACCAGTGAGTGCCCTGAGCGCATGCTGGCTGAAGTACTGAAGCGACGTCAGCGGTACCTTCCCTTGCCCTGGGCCTACGACAGGGCTGCTAGCATCGGAAAAAGGATGCTGCAGTTTGCCCAGAACATGGCGACATCGTTGGACTTGTTGAGGACGATTAGCCGAAAGAAATTCAATGGTACGCCGATCCTGGACTCGTTGGTTGTGCGTTCGTTCGGCAGGCCGAACGCCAAGCTTTTCGTTGGCAGTCGATCAATTGTGGACAAGGTTCGGGTGTATGGTCTGCCAGAGACCGTCGATGAGCTATTTCGAGACGGCGAATTGGAAGGCTGGTTCCCCACGACAGTCTTGTCCAACGAAGAGGAAAGCGCTCTGGAGAGGTTCATCCCTTGCGCGGAAGTCGACGGAGGCGAGGGGGTGCAGTTCTTTCCGGATGGGCTTTCAGGGTGACTAGCCGCACTGACAGCACCGCAGAGTGAGTTAGTTGAAGTAACCCTCCGCCTCGCGAGCAGTGGGAACTGCACCGAGACAGGGATGGCGGTCGATTCGTTAGGGTCGAATCGTCTATAGCCGGCAATTCCAGGACTCTACCGATCGCCCGCTCTTCCGAGGTCCGGATTTCCGAGCTGCTGCGGCTGTCGTGTTGGTTCCACACGATCCCATCATCGGCTTACTAAGGCGAACGTCAGTAAAGCCTCATGATACCGGCTATTGCATCGGTCATCGCCGTTCAGGTCGCGGAGCACGGACAACACGTGTAGGTGGCCAGCGTCGACGACGAGGAGGTGTGCAAGTACGACGCGACCACAAACCGCAAGTGGCGCCTGAGGCTGGGCGTCGCGCCCGCGCGGATGGCCTTCGAGCCATCGACCGACCTGCTGTGGGTAAGTCTCACGCAAGCGGCCGAGGTGGTCGTCGTCGACACGACGGTGCGCCGAGTCGTGGCGACGATCCCGGTTGCCCAGGCACCACTGACGATTCGCTTCTCGCCGGATGGCGCGCTCGCCTACGTAGCCCAACGCGCCTCCCCGAGTCTTCCACCATCATCGACACTGCCACGCGCACGGTCGTCGAGACGGTCGCCCTCGGCTACGGCGTGGCCGACATGGACATCAGCGCGGACGGCACGCTCCTCTATCTCGTGCATAGCTGGATGGCGTCTACGTCGCGGACCGCCAGGGTGGTCCGCGCTTCGTGTCGGTGTCGGCGCCGACTTCGGCGGAGTTGCAGCAGCTGCTGGAACGCATCGTCGAGCGCGTTGGACGGCACCTGGAGCGTCGCGGACTGCTGGAGCGAGAGTAGGACCAGGCATGGCTGAGCGCAAACGGCGAGGGGAGTCCGCTGGATGGGCTGCTGGGCGCATCGATCACGTACCGCATAGCGGTGGGGCCGCAGCGTGGTGAGAAGGCGTTCATGTTGCGCACGCTGCCCGCGGCGGACGAGGAGTGGGCGGCGAGCGATCGAGTTGCTCGGGTGAGCGGATTCTCGCTGCACGCAGGGGTGGCGGCGCGGGCGGATCAGCGTTGGGCGCCGGTACATCGCGCGGCCGTCGTTAGCGGAGCCGAGGCTGTCGCTGACCGAGCGGCGAGAGGTTCGGTACACGCTGAGAACGCCCTACCGCGATGGCACGACGCACGTGGTGTTTGATCCGCTGGACTTTTTGGCGCGCCTGGCGTCGCTGGTGCCGCGCCCGCGGGTGAACCTCACGCGGTTCCATGGAGTGTTGGCGCCAAATGCGAAGTGGCGTGGTGCGGTGACGCCCTCGGGTCGCGGGCGTGGCGGTGGCAGGGCAGGGCAGGGTCAGCGTGCTGGACATGCAGTTTAGGCGTGTGGGCCGTCGGCGTAGGCGGCGGCGCTACCGGCTCCGCGGAAGGGGTGTCGGCGGGCCTAAGGGGGCGTGGGTTACTTTGAGGAGGGCGTTTATCCTTCCTATCCTTGTTTTCCTACAAGCCCTATCCCTTCCCGATCTACACCGATGACCTAGATCGCTACCCGGCAGCGACCCCACCTGCCGGCACGGTAAATCGCCATGGCGAAATCGAGCACATCGGCGAAGGCGTCTTCGCCACACATTGGTTGTCGATGCCGATGGCCCGGTGTGGCATTTCGTCACGGCCGGTGATCCGTCCAGAGGGATGATTCTGTTTGTGCACGGCTACCCGGACACGTGGTACGCCACCGCAGCGAGCCGTCAGCACCGATGGCGATGACCACGTGCCGGTAGTCTGAGATGGCGCTCAGCAACAGTTGGCTACCGGAAGTCACGAGGCTAGCCTCCCCTAAACTCAGGCGCCACGTACCAAGTAGGCGCTGGCGCCACACGGGGCGGCCGATGGCGTCGACCCGCATCAACCACAGCGTTGAGGTGTCGCGCTCTGGTCCCGCCTCCGTACGCAGACTGGCCACCATGACCAGAGAACCATCCGCCAGCTCAGTCACCGCATTCCCCTCAAAGCTCACGAAGTTGTTCACTTCAGCGACACCGCGAGGGCGGAAATCGAAGGTGCCGGGGTCGGACAACGTCAGGCTTTCGAACTGCAAATCGGGCGCAACCGCCCCCAGGCTGACGCTCTGGCTGTCGCTGTAGTGCCGAAACATGACCTCCAAGGGCGCTGCGTCATTTCCCGTGAGCCGAATGTCCGTTGGATAGTCGGTGGCACGCGGCAACCCGTCGCTGGAACGCTCGATGAATAGGCGCTCGTTGAGGATGCTCGCCGTGCGCATGCTGATGAGTACCAAGCCGCCTTGCGGCAGGGAGTACGGTTCGCCATCCAGCTTGACGCGAGGCGCTGCGCCGGCGGCAAGGATGACGCAGGGGTATCCGGGGATACCGCAAGTCGCGTTTACGGCTCGAAGGTACGCGAGGCTTGGCAGGGTCTTGTCCAGGCGCTCTTCACCGCTGAGAAAGACCTCGGGAAACTATCCTTCTAGTCTTCCTCGGCGACGAATCCCTCAAGGGTTACCGGCTCCGGGCGCGTCAGACACTCCGGGGGGCCGGTCCCCCATCCCGCCAGCACGTCGGTCAGGGCCTGGGCCTCGCCTACCGTTTGCATGTGGGCGACGTACTCGAGAAACAGGTCACGGTCCCAGATGATGCGCTGATGGAACACCGCCTGCGTGATCGGCTCACCGTCATCAAAAGCCCCTGCCATGGGGTGCTTCCACGGCTCCTTGGGCTCACCCGGTGCTGTATCCCCCAGGACCGACGAGGCAAGCAACTGCACTGCCCGTCCCGCCTGTTGGCTGAGCATGCTCTTGCCATGGCGCTCCAGCCGTTGCCCGTAGGCCCGACACGCCGCATGCATGGACGCTGGCGCCTCCTGCGTGCAAGGCCCCGGCAGCAGGGGCACGGTACTTGGCTCCAAGGCAGCCAGGATGAAGGCCGTTGTGGAGCGCATGGGGTAGCTGATGCCCACAGCGGCCATGGCCCGTTCCGTCACCAGCACGCGTTCGGTGTAGTAGTCGCGATAGCTGGGCGCCACCGCGCCCTGCTCCATCGCCTGGAACGCACACTGTTCATCGCCGCGCAGACCACAGCTGGCCGCCACCAGGGCCCAGCTCTGGCCGTTATCGCTATCGAATGCGATGAGCTTGCCCTCGAGGTCCGGCAGGTCGCAGCCGGGCGCGTCCGGATTACGCAGGCACACGTGCATCAGCGTCGTCAGGTACATGGGATTAGTGCTGTCGACGGCAAGGGCCCGCTGCAGCAGCTCCACGCGCCGCGCAGGCGTCAGCTGGTCATGCACCCTGGACTGATCCGCATAGGAGGCCACGTACAGGAGTTCCGGATCTTCGCTCTCTGCCAGCTTGTCCGGCCATGTGTCGAGGTCATCGGAAATCGTGTCCTGCACGGAGGCCAGGAAGGCCACGCTGCGCGCGGCTAGCTTGCTGACGCGCCTCTGCAAGGTCTTGGCATCCTCGCAACGGCCATCAGCAGCCTCCGAGGGCACTGGGGCGGTGCCGTCGCTTGGTCGCGAGCCATCACCCTGCACCACGGAGACCACGGTCCCTTCAGTTGTAGACAGCCGCGAGTCTTCCCCACGCCACCAGAGCGCCAGAAGCACAAAGAACACCGTGAGAATCAGCAACAAGGGCGTGCGCAAAATGCGTGGGTCCTCCGCCATGGGAACACTGAGCTCACGGACGCCTAAGACCCCAATAGCTCACCGTAACGACTATACGCCGACGCCGCGGGTGGACGCAGGCCCGTCCAACCCGTGAGGCTTACGGCGCAAGCCCTTTCGCGAGCTAACCGAAGGACATCGCTTGAGATTTCGCTCCCGTGGCGCCAACGCGCGCCGCTGACAGCACTAATCGCGATCGCCCCCTGCCTCCTGGGCGCCACCGGGCATGCGGACGAAGCGCAGCAGTGGCGCTGGGAGAACGCCGAGCGCGTGATCGCATTTGGTGACGTGCACGGCGACTACGAAGCCCTCCACCGCCTGCTTAGCTTCGCCGAAGTCATCGACGGCGACGATCGCTGGATCGCCGGTAGCAAGCACCTGGTGAGCGTGGGCGACCTCCTGGATCGCGGCCCAGACTCGCGACGCGTCATGGATCTGCTGATGGGGTTGGAGACGCAGGCGCAAGCCGCTGGCGGACCCGTGCACGTACTCATCGGTAACCACGAGCAGATGAACCTCACGGGCGATCTGCGCTATGTGGCGAAAGAGGAATTCGCCGCCTTCGCGGGGCCGAGGATGACGCCTTACGCGAGGCCGCCGCCGCTACCGCTCGGGCGGAAGGTCTCAGCGACAAGGTGGTGAGCGGGCGGCCGCCAGGCTTCTTCGCCCATCGCGCGGCCTTTGCGCCGGACGGCCACTAAGGTCGCTGGCTGCTCTCGCCGAATATCGTGGCGGTCATCAACGACACGGCTTTTCTCCATGGCGGCCTGCATCCGCAGGCCATGCCGGCAAGCCAGTGGGTGGTCGCTCAGCGCGCGGCCCTGCGCGAAGCGGCGAGGCTGCGGGCAGCACCCGCCCTGCAACGTCCGGACCTCCTTGATCGCGACGTGACAACCTCGGCACACCTGACGCTGTCGCTAGCCTGCCGCGGCCAGTCGCCAGGGCCCTGGGCGATCCCCTGCGCCGCATCGCCGAAGCGTCCGCATTTTCGAGCACGGGCCCCCTCTGGTATCGGGGCAACGCGGCCAGCCGTGGGCCCTGCCAATCGAGGGCGGCCAGCCCCTGCGCGTGCTCTCCCCAGACGGGGGCCAGGAACGAGTAGTGGACCTCGCGCTTCAACAGCGTTTCGGCCGTTCGGCGGGTCTGCCTCCTGCAGGTCCAGCAGTCCCATCAGGTGTGTCGTCAAGGCATGTTGCTTGTGCGCGAGGTACACCAGGAGCGCGATGGCACCTTCAGGCCTGGCCAAAATCTCGTCTTCGGTAGCCGTATCCCCAGTGATCCAAGCGTGCTGCCGTACGGCACGCTCCAGCGTGGCGTCCGAGCAACTCCGTCACGGTCCGTCGGACGTTGCATTGGTACTCCTCGACGTATGTCCTTTCGTACTCCGTAGGTACCACGGTCCACACGAAGTCCTGATGGGGGCACAGGGTCTTGGCCTTGACCAGCTCCGGGACGGAGATCTCCTCGTCGATGGCACCACACAAGGCTTCGTAGCGCTTCCATTCGCCTGGGTTAGCGTCGTACGGCGGAGTGGCCGAGAGCGACACGACGGTCATCCCCTCGATGGCCGCGACTACCTTGCTCGGCGCCTTCCACCACTGGGCGCGCAGGTGATGAGCCTCGTCGAGGATCAGCACCTTGGTGCCAGCGCCCTTCAGTGCCGTGATCAGCGTCGACACTTCCTGCTCATCGATAGGCATCGTCTGGATCTCAGTCTCTTCCGCGGCAGCTACCTCATCGTCCGTCACGGCTTCGCGAAGTGCATCGCGATACTTCGTGTGCAGAGCCTGGTACGTGATGGATGTCAAAAACGCCGGCTCGTCCAGGGATCGACTGGGCCAGGGCGCTGGCGTTGACGCCTCCTCCGGCAGGAAGTCACGCAAGCGCTCGATCCACTGATTCCTGATCACTCTCGTGGACGAGAGCACCAAGGTCGGGCGATCGAGGTGCCTGAATATCTCCAGACCGAGGGTGGTCTTGCCGGACCCAGGAGCGGCGGACGATGTGGAGGCGGTGATCGGCGAGATACAGGCCAATGGAATCGAGCACGCGCGTCTGGTACGCACGCCAGGGGTAGCGAAAGCGCAGTGATTGCGTGGGATGACTGCTCACAGCGCCTTGAGATCCACGGCCGGTACGCAAGCGGCATTACATGGGGAAATTTGCCCGCCCTGTCGAGTTCGTGTCAGCTGCCGGTGAGCAATCCCAAGCGACGGGACCGCGCCACCTGCTTTGGCGGTGCTGCGCGGGACAACGGTCGCGAGGTTGATCAAGCAGTCATTGTTCAAGTCGGCGTCGCCGTTTCTGCCATTCGTGGCTCAATACCTGGCGGAGTTCCGCAGCATGGATGTCCATACCTTTTCTGTCCACCGTCTATGGCAACAGCGAGCGCGTGTTCTGGGAGCGCTCGAGCGGGACGCTGCCGCGTGATGGGCATGCGGTGCCTCGGCCAGCGTCTGGTGCTGGCAGCCCTGAGCGGCCTTTTGCTATGCGTAGCGTCTGTACAGGCACGCACACAGATCGACGTGATGGTTGCGATCACGGAGGACGCCGCGGACAAAGTCGATGGTGATGCCCTGGCCGAGCAGATCATCGCGGAACTGAACGAACGGCTGCATTCGCTCGCTCCCGATGCGCAGTGGGGCGTGGTGCTGGCGGGTGGCAGGCCCGTGGTGGTGGCGCTGGCGTCGCCCGGCGGCCCCGGCAGCACGCAATGCCACCTCCAGGCAGCAGCGGCCGCCGCCGACTACGAAAAGCGCTTGCCCCTCGCCGGTGGCAACAAGACCTTGTCGCAAGCGCGCTATGAGGCGAAAGCGGACGTCTTGCTGCTGGTGACCGATCAAGGCGCCACGGGGCCCTCTCCATCGGGTCAGATCACCTTAGCGCTCATGGCCGAGCAAGCGGGCCGTGACGCTCAACTGTCTGTCGCCGCCGTGGGGCATGAGGACGCCAAGCGAGGCGGAGGCCGCGAAGCGCTGCTGTCCATGTTTCTCAAGGCCGGCGATGCGGCCAAGTACCTACCGCGCACCTATCGATCCCTGGCGGCGGTCCTAGACGGGCTGCCCGCCGATACCACCGATACATTCCGCGCGGCTTTGGAGCAGGCCAAGGCCGCGCCTACACGGACGGATTTCCTCAGGTTACGCGCGCTGTCTACGCGCGCCGAGGGCTACAGCCCCCTGCGCCACGTGCACCCCGCCTACGCAGAAGCGCTGGGGGAAGCTGCCGATGCCTTGCGTGAGCAGGACCATGGGGCCGCCAAGGCAGCCTGTGAGCGAGTGCTGGCGATCGACTACCTCGACATCCAGGGGCACTACTACTGCGCCCGGGCTGCTGAGGGCGCGGGCGACGACGCTGGGCAGCAGCTCCATGACGGGTTCGGCCGTGGCTTGCTCCGCTCCATGTACGCTACCGGCGACGGTAGATGTCAGGCGACGGCCATCGAGGCCGTGTCCATCGCCGAGGAGCGTGCCCTGATCGCCTTATCGGGTTACAAGCGCGGCACGAGCCAAGCGCTGCGTAGCGAGGGTAACTTGACCGACGCGATTCAAGCGCAGCCCTACGGCGAGGGCGACGCACGACTGTTCTACTTCAACATGAACATCGCCAACGCCTTCTACCAGACCAAGAAAGGGGCAGGGAAGCCGTAGTTAGCTGAACCGATGGGTGCTTCTCGAAGTACGCCGTCAGGTGGCGCGCGAATCTAGTCCGGCTCCAAGGTGGTAGCCTGGGGCCATCGACACAGCCTTGCCGTTGACGACAAGCTGGCGGCCCTTCACTGGAGTATGCGCATGACCTGCCGCCCCTTCCCGTGGCCCCTACTCAAAAGAGCCCTGCACACGTCTGCAGCCGTTCTGCTGATCGCGTTGCTCGGCACCGGCGACGCTCACAGCCAAAGCGCCGTGCCGCCCGAGGAGCTCGACCTGCCCACGGACGCCGCCCATGCGCAAGCGGCCCTGATGGCCGAGCTCGAGGCCATTCACGAGCGTCTCGAGCGAGCCGAACTGATCAAGGCGAAGGCTAGCCTTCAGGAGTTGAAGCTTCTCGGCGAAGAGCACCCAGATCGCTTGCGGCGCCGCTATCAGCTCGAACTGAATGCCTACGATAGGCCCTGGGACGCGGGAGCGTGGCTGGCGTTGCATGACCGGCGCCAGAACAATCGCGCACAGGATGATGCCCTGGGCGCAGCCTGGCATCTCTACACGATTGCCGAGTCCACGCAGGCGCGTGCCACTGCGCTCCTGCGCCTGGCAGATCGCTACGCCGATCGCAGTCGTCGGGACACGGCGAGGGAAGTGGCGGCGATCGCCCTGACCCTCGACGACTCCGCACCCGTGCGCGATGCCTGGGAGGCGCTCGAGGAGCGCCTGCGCTTGCGCATCATGAGCATCAACGCGGAGGCGGAGCAGGCCCTGCCGCGCGTGTGCCTGCGCCTGTCGCGATCCTTGGCCGCCGTGCAGCCGATTCCGCTCAGCGACCTGGTCGAGATCGCCCCCGCGCCCGATGCACTGGTGACCGTGCAGGGAGAGCAGCTATGCATTGCGGGCCTCGCTCACGGCACACAATACGCCCTCACCTTGCACAAGGGGCTGACCGCCGGTGATGGGGAGGTCTTGGAGAAACCGCTTCAACGCACCGTCGAGGTGCCCCATCGCCAGCCTTCCGTGGCCTTCTCGCCTGGCGCCTATGTGTTGCCACGGCCGGCGGATGCACTGATTCCCGTTCGCACCGTCAACCTGGACGAGGTGCCACTGGAACTCTTTCGTGTCGACGATCGCAACCTGGTGCACCGGGATTTGCGGTCGCTGCTACGCCAACCCCTCTCGCGTTGGCATCGGGCACGCCTGGAAGGTGAGTTAGGAAGCTCCCTGTGGCAGGGCACGCTCGAGGTGCAGTCCGTGGCGGACCGCGAGGTCATCACCAACCTCCCTGTGGAGCAGCTGCTGGCGCAGGAGGGAGAGGGCATCTACGTGTTGTCCGCGCCTCTGGCCAACGACTACAGCCTCGCGGCCACCCAGTGGCTGGTGGTCTCCGACATCGGCCTGACCACCTTCTCCGCGAGTGACGGTTTGCATGTGTTCGCCCGCTCCCTGGCGGACACGCTACCCCGGGCGAAGGTGGAACTCACGCTCGTCGCCAGCAACAACCGTGTCCTTGGCACGGTGACCACCGATGACCAGGGCTACGCGCGCTTCGCGCCGGGCCTCTCGGCGGGCAAGGGGGGTGATGGGCCGGCGCTACTCACCGCACGTGATGGCAGCGACTACAACTTCCTCCCCCTGACCGGGGCGGCCCTCGACCTCTCCGAGCGAGGCGTGAGCGGTCGACCGGCACCTGGCCCCGCCGATGCCTTTCTGTACACGGAACGCGGCATCTACCGCCCCGGCGAGACCGTGGAGCTGAGTCTGTTGCTGCGGGATCCTCGTGCGATGGCACTGGCTGACCTGCCGCTCACCCTGCGCGTCACCAAACCCGGCGGCCTGGTGGTGCTGGAGAAGGTGCTGACGAGTGATGCCCTGGGCGCCGCTCACCTATCGATCCCTATCGCTACTACGGCGAATACTGGTCAGTGGGAAGTAACGGCTCGCCTGGATCCTGACGGCATGGCTGTCGGCAGTACCAGCTTCCAGGTGGAGGACTTCGTGCCGCCGCGCATCGAGGTGGAGGCGTCGATTTCTGCGCCACGTCTGCAGGCGGGCGGCGGGGGTGCCGTGAGCGTGGCGGCCAACTACTACTACGGCGCGCCGGCGGCCGATCGCCCCGTGCAGGTGCAGCTGCTGATCGAGGCGGACCCGACACCCTTTGACGGCTATGAGGCGTTCAGCTTTGGTCGCGAGGAGCTGGAGTTCTCCCCCGTGCTGCAAAGCCTGCCGGCGGCGCGTACCGATGCGAAGGGAGAGGCCGAACTTCAGTTGCCGCTCCCGGCCATCGCCGATCGCAGCCAGCCCCTGCGCCTGCGCGCGACCGCCGCCGTCGACGACGTGGGCGGGCGCGCGGTGTACGAGACCGTGACGGCGGCCATCGACACGCACGAACGCTACGTGGGCCTACGAACACTGTTCGGCGACAGCGTGTCAGAGGGCGAGGCCGCCACCTTCGAGTTGGTGGCCTTGAGTCCAGAGGCAACACCCGTATCCCAGGCACCCTTGCGCTGGCGCTTCGTGCGCGAGCGCCACAACTACCTGTGGTACAGCAGCGGTGGCCGCTGGCAATGGCGCGCGAACGTCATCGACGAGCCGGTGGTGAGTGGGGAAGGCGTTGCCGACAGCGAGGGGCGCCTCGCCCTGGAAAGACGCTTGCCGCCGGGGCGCTACCGCCTGGATGTCTTCGACGGGGGAGGCACGGCCTCTGCCTCGCGACGCTTCAACGTGGGTTGGTGGCGCGGCGCCGCGGTGGCGAACGTGCCCGATGCCCTGGACCTGACCCTGCGCCCGCCGGCGGACGGCAACAGCACGCAACGTACGGCCTTCATCGATGCGCCGTTTGCCGGCCGCGCCTTGGTTACCCTTGGCAATGAGCGTTTGCATCGAAGCTTCGAGGTGGAGCTGCCCGAGGCAGGGCGCGAGATCACCTTCGACATCGATCCCGCCTGGAGTCCCGGCCTGTACCTCATGGTCACCGCGTTTCGTCCCGGCGCGGGTGAGCCCTCACCGCTGCCGACACGCGCTACGGGCCTTGCCTGGGTGGAGGTGGGGGTGGCGCAACGCAGGCTGGCAGTGACCCTCAGTCCTCCCCCGGAAACGCGGCCGCGCGGTCCTGTGACGATTCCCGTTTCCGTGGATCTTCCGTCGGGTATCGGCGAGCGGATGGTGGGCATGACCGTGGCGGCAGTGGATGCCGGCGTTCTCGCCCTCACCCGCTTCCCCACGCCAGATCCAGCTAAGCATTACTTTGGGCAGCGCGCCCTGGGCGGTGACGTACGGGATGTCTACGGTGACCTCATTGCGCCCCTGGACGGTCCCCTGGGCGCAGTGCGTTCCGGTGGCGACAGCGCTGAGGACAACCTCGGTAGCCTGGCCGTGCGCAGCTCGCGCGTGGTGGCCCTGTACCACCGGGATGTGCTCCTCGACGAGCAGGGGCGCGGCACCATCACCCTGGACTTACCCGACTTCAACGGCCGCCTACGCCTGATGGCCGTGGCCTGGACCGATCGCTCCCTGGGGGCGAGCGACGCGCCCCTGTTGGTGCGGGATCCCGTGGTGGCCGAGCTGGTGCTGCCACGATTCCTTGCGCCGGGAGATAGGGCAGATGCACGCCTGGACTTGCGCAATCCCGGAGATGCGCCGATGACCTTCGGCCTCGCCATCGAGGCTGCGGGCCCCGTGGCGGTGGAACTGGCGGCGGAGGACATCACGCTGGCGCCCGGGGCAGGGCGGGTGCTACCGGTACGCGTGACGGCACAGGAGCCGGGCGTTGCTGATCTCGCCGTGAAGATCGATCTGGCCGGTGGCAACGCGCTCAAGCGCGAGTACGCGCTAGCCGTGCGGCCCGCGTCGCCGAACATCACGGCGCGAGCGCTTACGTCCGTCGATCCCGGTGAAGTGTTGACCGTGGACGGAGACCTCGCCGCGGACTTCCACCCCGGCGCCTACGTAAGTTGGCTGGCGACGAACGGGGTTTCCGTGGATGTGCCCGGGCTGCTGGCCGAACTCGATGGCTACCCCTACCGCTGCACGGAGCAGACCATCAGCCGCGCCCTGCCGCACTTGCAGTCCGATGCGCACTTCAACGACGTGACCACGGCGATCGCGCAGGTGCTGGATCGCCAGCGCTACGACGGCCGCTTCGGTCTGTGGTCTCTCGGCGATGGCCAGGGTCTTTGGATTACGGCCTACGCCTATGAGTTCCTATCGCTGGCGGCAGAGCAAGGTCACGACGTGCCGAGCGCCGCCCTGCGCCTGGCGGAGCGCGCCCTCGGCGAGATGGTGGACGGTGCGGCACCGCCTTACGCCGCTGCCTACGCAGCCTACGCGCTGGCGCGTACGGGCAAGGTGGCGCCCGCCGTCGTGCGACGCTTCGCCCTGACCCACGGGAACTCGCTCCCCACACGCATTGCGACAGCGCACACGGCGGCAGCCCTGGCGTTGGTCGGTGATCGCGAGCCGTCTGATCGCCTCTTCGAGCGCGCCCTGCGCCAGACACGTACCAATATCACCAATCTCGAGGACTATGGCTCCGATCGACGCGATGCCGCCGCCATGCTCACGCTCATGGCGCGTCACACAGATCTCGGTGTGCGCGGCGCGGCCTTGAGCGAAGCGTTGGAACGGGCCCTCACCGCCAGCGATCCCCTCTACATGAGTACGCAGGAGCTCACCTGGTTGCTGTTGGCAGCAGAGCAACTGCAGGAAACGGCCGGGGAGCTGTCCCTGCGGGTGGATGGGCGGGAGCAGCGCGCACCGGAGGGTCGCCTTGGTCTCGCGAGCGGCAGGAGCCCGGTAAAGATGCCTAAGCAGATCGAAAACCTCGGCGATACGCAGGTGCGACTGATCCGTCGCGTGCGTGGCGCGCCCATCACCTCACCCGCGCCCCAGTCGGATGGCTACGCGATCCAGCGGCGCTGGTATGACGCTGATTCCGGCGAAACGGTCACCGCACAGACGGTGCAAAGCGGCCAGCGCCTCGTGGCCGTGATCGAGGGAGAATCGACGCGCGCTGCCAACGAGCAGCAGCTGCTCGTGGTGGATCTGTTGCCCGCCGGCTTTGAGATCGAGAACGATGCCCTCGGCGGCACCTGGGCCCAGCTCCCCCTGGCGATAGGTCCCCTCAGCAACGTGGAGTACGCCAATGCCCTTGACGATCGCTACGTGGCTGCGCTGACGGTCAACGGCCCCGCGCGCTTCCGCTTGGCCTACCTGGTGCGGGCGACCACGGAGGGCGAATTCGCGATGCCAGGCGTGCAGGTGGAGGATATGTACGCGCCGCGCTTCCGCGCCATCGGCCCAGCACGACGCACGACGATCACGACAGCCCAGTGATCGCACTAGGCGGACTGCAACAATGACCGGCTTTCCTGCTCGCTCACGGCGTCGCCGACGGCTGGCCGCGATCGGTGCGGTTGGAGGCTTCGCCCCGCTGGTCGTCGTCGCGTTGCTGGTGCTGGATCACCGGCATCCGGTGGATCTGTCCCGTGCGCAGATGCTCGGGAGCGTGCTGCATGATCGCCACGGTCAGCCCCTGCGCTATCGCCTTGCCGCTGATGATCGCTTGCGCCTGCCCGTGGCGGTGGATGCCGTCGACCCGCTTTTCCTGCACATGCTGGTGGCGTACGAAGACAAGCGATTCCATCGGCACACTGGCGTCGATCCCTTAGCGACGCTTCGCGCCTTGGGTCAGTGGATTCGTCATGGTCGCGTGGTGTCAGGGGCCTCAACGCTTACGATGCAAACCGCACGTTTGCTGGAAACCAGGCCAAGCACCCTAGGTGGCAAGCTCACGGAGATGGGGCGCGCGCTGCAACTCGAGCGCGCGTTGAGCAAGCAAGAGATCCTGTCCCTCTACCTGCGTCTCGCGCCCTATGGGGGCAACGTCGAGGGCATCTCCGCAGCCAGCCAGCGCTGGTTCGGCCACGGACCTGAACAGCTCACGCCCGCGGAAGCAGCCCTGCTGGTGGCCTTGCCCCAGTCGCCTACGCGACTGCGTCCGGATCGACACCCGCAGGCGGCGCTCGAGGCTCGGGCGAAGGTATTGCGTCGCGTATGGCCGCGCTTGGCGGAGCAGGCGGTCCTTTCGAGCGAAGATCTACGTTTGGCGCTCTCTGAGCCCTTGTCCAAGGCCGTCGCCGATTCTCTGCCCGTGTTAGCCCCACATCTGGCAGATCGCCTGTTGGCGACCGGCAAAGCGAGCAAAATCAATAGCTGTTTGGATGCAAGCCTGCAAGCACGAGTTCGCGATATTGCGCGGGCGGCCGTCAGGCAGGTGCACCCCCGGGCGAACGTGGCCGTGCTGGTCGTCGACAACGACAGTGCCCAGGTGCACGCGTATCTGGGCGGCACCCACTACTTCAGCGCCTTGCGCGCAGGGCAGGTGGACCTGACGCAAGCCACGCGGTCGCCGGGCTCGACGCTCAAGCCCTTTATCTACGGACTGGCCTTCGATCGCGGGCTCGCCGCCCCCGCCACGCGCGTCATGGACCGACCGACGCGCTTCGGTAAGTACGCGCCTGCGAACTTCGAGCAGCGCTACTACGGCGCTCTCGAACTCGCCGATGCCTTGCGCCTGAGTTTGAACGTGCCCGCCGTGGCCTTGCTCGATGCCCTCGGCCCGACGCGCTTCACCATGGCCTTGGAGGCGCAGGGCGTGCCCCTGGCCTTGCCGAGCCTCGACCGACCGGGCCTTGCGATTGCCCTCGGCGGCGCGGGCACCACGCTGGAGTCCCTCGTGCGACTCTATCGAGGCCTGGCCGATGACGGGGAAACGCGCCCCCTGCAGCTGCTTTGCGACGACGATAAGGCAGGTGAGGCCCAGCGGTCAGGAGCGCTGCCCCTGCTTCAGGCGCGGGCACGCTGGCAGCTACAGCGCATCCTGCGCACCGCCACCGCCCCAGGGGCGCGAGGGGTCGCGGCCAGGGCACGCACCGCCTTCAAGACGGGCACTTCCTACGGTCACCGCGATGCCTGGGCCATCGGTTTCGATGCGCGGTGGACCGTGGGCGTGTGGGTGGGGCGGCCGGACGGGACACCCTTGTCAGGCATCTATGGCCATGGGGTGGCGGCGCCGATCCTGTTCGACATCTTCGATGCCCTGCCAGCCGCTGAGGAATCATCTCCCGCGCCACCACCTGCCGGCGCCCTGGCAGGCTTCGATGGGCAGCGACTGCCGCCGATGCTCAAGTTCCTGGGCGATGACGATGGCGTAGGCGATGGGCCGCGCGTGTTGTTCCCCCTGCCGGATACCAACATCTTGCTCGGGAAGATGCCGTTGCGCCTCGAGAGCACCGGCGGTGAGCCGCCCTTCACATGGCTCGTCGACGGTGCGCCGATGGCCCCCACGCCTTGGCCGTCACAGCAATGGCAGCCAAGCGGCCCGGGGTTCTTTCAGCTCACGGTGGTGGATGCGCGAGGCCGAGCGGATCGGGTGAACGTGCAGTTGAGCCAGACGGTAGCTCCGAGCGCAGGGCGCTTGAGGAGCGTCCTGAAGCCGCGCGGGCGCGAGGAAGGCGATGCCCCTGCAGCGGGGCAAGGGCATCGTTAGGGAGTCTCTGCACGAGTCCGGCGGCCGCTCGGAGAACGGCGACGAGCTGACCTCCCCGTTAGTTGGCCTGGCGCCCTCAGGCGCTCACCGACAGGCTTCGCCCACGTCGTGCTAAGGTTTCGTGTGAATCGCACCTAGTGTCCTGTCCGGTTAGTTCGTTGAAGAATTCGCACGGGGCTTTTTGCTCCTGAGCGCGGCGCGACGACGAGCGACGGCCAGATCGCCACCTTGTCCATCGAGGCCGACGACCAGCTGCGCGCGCATAGCTGGAACGGCGCAGCGTGGAACGAGTTGGGACCGGCCGTGCCCCTGCGCTACGAGCGCGGCAGCGGGGTCGTGGGATTGGTCCCCGACGAAGGCCCGAGCCAGGCCAAGCTGCAGCTAACCCTCACCCCGCTGCAGGCTGCGCCGGCAGCCTGCCTGAAGACGTGGAACTGCACCTTGACCGCCTCAGACCTGGGCAACGTGTACTCGGATTGCTGGTACACCTGCATCTTCGCCAGCGATGCACCCGCTAGCTGCAGCGGGCTCTCGCCAGGCGTGACTGTTGGCGGCCACGATACCTGGGTAATCGGGAGTGTTTGTCCGAGTCCTATCGTGGTCACGAAGTAGCTCACTCTCTTGGCTGGGGGGAGGCGTCCCGCCATGATCAATGTGGGCATGGGCCCTGAATGAGTACATACGGATAATCGGGCCGCTGAATGAACCCGGTCGTAAGGTGACGCAAGGGGTAAGTGCCGTCGAAGATCTTGATGATGAACTCCCAGTCGTCGCGCTTGGGGCAGTCTTCGTCTTTGCATTAGAGTGTGCCCACCCAATCCTCGATACGTCCTTCCATCTCCACCTCCGTACCGATGCCGTCGAAGTTGTCCCATGTGGCCTACACGTCACCCTCGAAGGTGCGGCCCTTCGGGAACTCGAAACTGACACCGTCGACGAAGTGATCGAAGTCGGCGCATAGATCGTCCGTAGCGGGCTGCAGCTCGAGGCTGTGCACGTAGTCGCTGTGTTTCGTCCATTACAGGCGCTCGGCCGTATCGGTGTAGGCGAGGACGATCGAACCACCCCCGCGAGGGATCTCATTGGCGACACGAAACACCACGTAGTACTCGTAATGGTTGGTGTCGTTCGGGGGAGCAGGATATGGGGTGGAGGTCTGGATGGGTGGGAATTCGGCATTCAGTGTGAACAATTCTGTTTGCCCTAAAGATAAGTCAAACAAACGCTATCGCCGAAGTAGACGCCGATCCTTCCGAGCCCGGCTGATGCCCACCTCATCTGCTCTTCAAGCATGGCTCGCCCCCGTTCGAACTAAACGGACCGCGCCCCTGCCAGCACCCTTCGCCAATTTAACCACCGCCTTGCTGGTTCGCCACGAGCGAATCCGCAGCGCATCGGCGGCCTACGCGGCTGCGCCGTGACAGCGCGGCTTTCCCCCAACTCCCCCAGGTGCGTCAGTGTCTGCTCGATCACGGCAGGCTCTTCGATTGCGGCGATCACCTTCACTTGCCCGCCACACCGTCCGCACCGCTCGATCTCAACCCGAAACACTCGCTCCAGCAGCCCACGGCGCTCCAGGTGCCGACCAGCGCGTTCGACGATGCGTCCGAGTAGCTGGCCTACCCAGACCGGCCACGTCGACGCCAAGCCAGAGTAGTCGTCAGCTCCGCGCACGGTCGAGGCTAGAGGGGCTCATCCATCCGTAGGCATTGTGGACACGACGCTTTTGCGCCCTTCGTGGTGTTGCCGCCAAGTGCGCAGCGTGTCAGGCACCGCCGCGAGATCGGGTAGGCGAAAATCCAAGTAGTCGACCGCGCAAACGGTGCCGATGGCGCTGAGGTCGAAGTTGCCCGCGTCGGCCATTTCTTCCGCTAAGGCGTGAGCGGCGCGCTCAATGTTGCGTTGCCAACGCGCCAGCCATTCGGCTGAACGCGCCGGCGCCGGGCGCCGACGTTCCATCACCACGTTGAACGCGCAGTCGAGGATGCCGTCGGCGAGGGCTGCTCTGCGCTGGCAGGCCCAGGTGTGCGGTGGCGCGTCTGTTGCTGCCTCGTTCCACCCAATGCGCGCGGCTAGGTACTCGCAAATGACCCGGCTGTCGTACAGCGACTCGCCTTCGGGGGTGATCAAGGTCGGTATCTTGGCCAGTGGGTTCAAGGCCAAGAGCGTGTTCCTTTCCTCACTCTCAACGAGAGGAGAAACAAACACTTCTTGCGTGTGTGCGCTGAGATCACACTCAGACAATACGATCCGCACCTTTCGCGTGTACGGTGAGCTTGTTGATGCGTAGAGCGTCCAATTCACTTTAGTGTCACCATATGATGTAAGCATTATTATTTGACATGGTCTTTCGCAGAGTCTACACCTACGGTCTGCGCGGGAGATCAAGACGATTGGGCGAAGTGCCGGCAGCGAGCCGGGGAGGTACACGCACTATGCATACGATCAAAGGGCCTGGCCTGTTCATAGGCCAATTCGCGGATGACGTTGCACCGTTCAACACGCTACCGGGCATGGCCAGCTGGGCGGCGGACCTTGGCTTCAAGGGGCTCCAGCTGCCGTCTTGGGACCCGCGCTTCATCGACGTCGCAAAGGCCGCCGAAAGCGCAACCTACTGCGATGAGACAAACGGTGTTCTGGTCGATGCGGGCGTGCAAATCACGGATCTCGCAAGCCATATTCAGGGTCAGCTGTGCGCGGTACACCCTGCCCACGACCTCTGGCTGGATGGCCTCGCCCCCGAACACGTTCGCGGCAATCCCGCGGCGCGACAGGCGTGGGCGGTCGAGCAGCTGATGACATGCCTCACTGCGTCGAAAAACCTCGGGCTCACTACGCTCGGCACGTTCCCCGGCACGTTACTCTGGCCCTACTGGTATCCGTTCCCGCAACTGCCGGACGGTCTTGTCAATGAGGGCTACGACGAACTTGCCCGCATTTGGCGTCCGATCCTTGATCACGCCGATGCGCAAGGCATCGACTTATGCTTCGAAATACACCCCATGGAAGACTTGTTCGATGGGACTACCTTCGAGATCTTCCTGGAGAAGGTGGATAACCACCCGCGTTGTCAGATTAACTACGATCCTAGCCACTTGCTCAAGCAGGGCCTCGACTATCTCGAATTCATCGACATCTATCATGAGCGGATCAAGACCTGCCATGTCAAAGACTCCGAGTTCAACCCCACCGGCCGCCAGGGGTTCTTAAGTGGTATGCAGCCCTGGCTCAATCGCGCCGCACGGGATCGCTCGCTGGGCGATGGGCAAACGGATTTCAAAGGCATCTTCAGCAGATTTACTCAGTACGAGTTTCCCGGTTGGGCGGTGTACGAGTGGGAGTGCTGCATCAAGTCGCCCGAACAAGGTGCCCGCGAGGGCGCCGAGTTCATCAAGCGCCACATCATCGAGACCACCACCAAGGTTTTTGACGATTTCGCCGGCACCCAATCCGACCGAGCTGCAAATCGGCAGATGCTCGGTCTGTCGGAATGACTCGCCATGTCGATTGAAGGGCGAGATGACGCCGTCGATGCAAGGCCCCTGCGCCTAGGCATGGTTGGCGGCGGCCACGGCGCGTTTATCGGTGCCGTACATCGCATGGCAGCGCGACTGGACGGGCGCTACGACTTGGTGGCCGGCGCGCTGTCGTCCCGTCCGGACGTGGCTCGTGCATCGGGTGCGGACTTGGGCATCGCGCCTGACCGCGCCTACGACCACTTCGAGGAGATGGCCGCAGCAGAGGCCAGCCGCGAAGATGGCATCGAGGTGGTCGCCATCGTCACCCCCAACCACCTCCACTTCGCGGCGTGCAAAGCGTTCTTGGAAAACGGTGTCCACGTGATCTGCGACAAGCCCCTGGTGGTGTCGATGAGCGAGGCAGTCGAGCTGGAGAAGCTCGTCGAGCAATCCGGCCTGGTGTTTACGTTAACGCAAAACAACACGGGCTATCCCATGGTGCGCCAGGCGCGCGAGATGATCGGCGAAGGGATGCTAGGATCGATCCGCGTGATCCGGGTGAGCTACGTGCAGGATTGGTTGACGACGGCGATTGAACGCGATGGGCAAAAGCAAGCCGCGTGGCGCATGGATCCGGCGCAAGCAGGCGCCGGGGGGGCGATTGCCGATATCGGCGTTCACGCCTACAACTTGGCGGAGTTCATGACAGGGCTTACGCTGGAGAGCGTGTGCGCAGACTTGCAGTCCTTTGGTGAGGGCCGAAGCCTTGACGATAACGCCAATGTGCTGCTGCGCTATGAAGGCGGGGCGCGCGGGACCCTCTGGGCGACCCAAGTGGCACCGGGCAATAACAACGCGCTGACCATTGGGGTCTATGGCGATAAGGGCGGGCTCGAGTGGAGTGGCGAAGCGAACGACTACTTGCGCTATACCCCGCTTGGCCAGCCACCGCAGATGATCACGCGCGGCGGCCCGGGCGCGAGCGCGGCGGCGGCGAACGCCACGCGTATGCCCGCCGGTCACCCGGAGGGTTACATCGAAGGCTTCGGCAACCTCTACGCGCGCGCCGCTGACCTGATCCAAGGTCAGAACAAGGGTGGGCCGCTCACCGATGACGAGCTTCCGGGTATCGCAGCAGGGTTGTCTGGAATGCGCTTCATCGCCGCCTGCCTCGCCTCGAACCGGGACGGCGGATGTTGGACGTCGGTCCAGGACATTGGCAGATGACGGCGCTCATCGGCACGCGTGCGCTGGTGACCGGCGCGGGCCAAGGTATCGGCGAGGCTGTCGCGCACAAGCTGGTCGACACCGGTATTGAACGCATCGCCATCGCGGCACGCGACGTCGAGCAGCTCGAGGGGGTCGCCAGTGAGTTGCGCGGGAAGGGCGCTGAGGTGCTGGTCATTGAGATGGACCTACAGGACCTCGAGACCGTCGCGCGGACATCGTCCGCTGTCGACGAGGCTTTCGGCGGTGTTGATGTATCCGTTGGCTGTGCTGGGGTAACGGATCGTGGCAGTTTGTTTTCCACCACGCCGGAGGTCTTTGACAAGATCTTCAACACCAACCTTCGCGGCAACTTCTTCCTGATGCAGGCAGTGGCCAAGTCCATGGTGGCGCAGAAGTCAGGCGTCATCATCAACATCTCCAGCATGCTTGCGCACGGTGGTATGACGCACCTGTTGCCCTATTCGGCTTCCAAGGCGGCGCTCAACCTTGTGACACGCAACGTGGCCCATGCGCTGAAGAGCGACCGCGTTCGGGCGCATGCGATTAACCTGGGCTGGACCGTGACGCCGGCTGAGCGAGCTACGCAGACCACACAGCATGACATGCCCGAGGACTGGCCCGATGTGGAAGGCGCAAAGCAGCCCTTTGGTCGCCTCCTGTTCCCAGACGACCCGGCTGGCCTGTGCGCGTTTCTGGCCTCCAAGGACGCTAAGATGATGACGGGGACCGCTATTGATATGGAACAATGGGTATCAGGCGTACTCGGTGACTGAGCGTGCCACAAGGTTCCTGCCGGGGCTGCGCGGGCTTGATCATATCGGCTTTACCGTGCCCGACATCGACGCGGCAACCGACTTCTTTGTCAATGTCATTGGGTGCGAGGCGGTGTACGAGCTCGGCCCGATTGGCGCTGACGATGATTGGATGCGCTCACACCTTGGCGTCCATCCGCGTGCGCGAATCAAGAAGCTTCGATTCCTGCGCTGCGGTCACGGGTCTAACTTCGAGCTGTTTGAATACGAGGCGTCCGACCAACAGTCCGTTAGCCCCAAGAACAGCGACATCGGTGGTCACCATCTAGCGTTCTACGTAGATGATTTCGACGCGGCGCTTGTGTTCCTAGAGGATCAGGGCGTTCGCATCATGGGCGAGCCGACGGTCAGAGAGGCGGGCCCAAGCGCCGGCCTCACCTGGGTCTATTTCCTCACGCCGTGGGGTATGCAGTGCGAACTGGTGAGCTTTCCCGCCGGTAAAGCCTATGAGAACACCACCGACAGGCGGCTCTGGGAGCCACGCTTCCCCGACCGCTGAGTAACGGACATGAAGATAGATGTGTTGGTGGATGTAAAAACGCAGCTGGGGGAAGGCCCGCTCTGGGATGTGCGCACCCAGCGTCTGTATTGGCTGGACGGCGTTGCAGGCAGGATTTACCGGTGTACCGCGAGTGGCAGTGAGGTGCGCGCGTGGGACCTGCCGTGTCGGATTGGGTCGATGGCGCTGCGCGCCCAGGGCGGAGCGCTCGTGGCGCTGGCAAGCGGCATCCACTTACTCGAGTTTGGTGATGGGGAGCTGACCTTTGTAAGCGATCCGGAAGCCCTTCAACCAGACAACTGCCTCAACGACGGTAAGGTCGACCGCCAGGGGCGCTTTATCGTCGGGTCTATGGACAGTAAGGAAGTGAGTCCCAGCGGTGCCCTCTATCGCGTCGATGCGGATTTGAGCGTCCACAAGATCGATGAGGGGATCATCTGCTCAAATGGACCTTGCTGGTCTCCGGATGGGTCCACCTTCTACTTTCAAGACTCCTACGCTGGTGAGATTCGCTGCTATCCCTACGATCGGGATACGGGCGCTTTGGGGTCGGCCCAAACGTTCGCCAAATTGGCGACCGATACGGGTGCGGCAGATGGGTCGACCGTGGATGCTCAGGGGTATCTGTGGAATGCACAAGTCTTCGACGGCAAGGTCGTGCGCTATGCGCCCACCGGTGAGGTTGACCGTGTCATTGAGATGCCGGTGAAGAAAGTGACCAGCGTGATGTTCGGCGGGCCCGAGCTCGACGTGCTCTACGTCACCTCGATGGGCGTGCAACTTCACCCCCACTTCCCGGCTGACGGTGTGCAGAGGGGCAGCCTCTTTGCCGTGACCGGGCTAGGCGTTAGGGGGATTCCCGAAGTGCGCTTTGCGGGCTAGAGGTACCCGTAGACGGACCAGCCGCCATCGACGGCCAGCACCTGGCCAGTGACATGGGCGAGCTTATCGTCGCATAAGGTGACGATTGCGCTTGCGATGTCATCCGGTGTGGCAAGCCGCTGCTGCGGCGTTCGCCTTTGCAGCGCTTCGAGGTCGAGCTTTCCCACCTGCGCCAGCTGTTGCGTGCCAGGTGTCTCCACGTAGCCAGGCGCTACGCAGTTGACGCGGACGCCGTCTTCGGCCCATTCAACGGCTAGGCATTTGGTCATCATGGCCACCGCGGCTTTCGTCGCTGCATAGGCCATCCGGTGAGGGGCCGCCACCAGGCCGTAGATTGAAGATAAGTTCACGATGACGCCGGCCCCTTGCTCTCGCATACGCTTGCCGGCTGCTTGAGCGCACAGGAAGCAGCCAGTCTGATTCACTGACAGGACGCGCTGCCAGAATTCAAAGGT
The DNA here is from genome assembly GCA_039193195.1 of Pseudomonadota bacterium. Classification (NCBI taxonomy): domain Bacteria; kingdom Pseudomonadati; phylum Pseudomonadota; species Pseudomonadota bacterium. Next base: position 1,327 of record JBCCWS010000062.1, on the reverse strand, counting down.
CAGCTCGTCGACGGGGGAGTTTCCCGTGACACCTGCGTTGTTGACGAGGATATCGATGCCGCCATACCGCTCATCCATGGCCGAGAACGCGCCCGCCACGGAATCAGGTTCTGCGACAGATGCCCGGTGTAAGGCGATGTCATGGCCGGCAGCGGTCAGTTCTCGCCCAACAGACGCCAGCTGGCCCTCGTCGATATCGACCAGCATGACTTGGCAGTTCGCTTTGCCTAGATGTTCGACGACGGCCCGACCGATGCCCGCGGCTGCGCCCGTCACTAACGCTCTTTTCTTCAGCAAAATCCGCCTCCCCTTTAGTGTCCTGAGTTAGAAGTTCGTTGATGACTTCGCGGCACATTTTCGCCCCTGAACACGTTGCTCCTCCTCCCGTGGGACCTGCCATGCTCGTCGTCGCGCCGCGCTCAGGGGCGAAAACTCGCGTGCGAATTCATCAACGAACTTCCAACTCAGGACACTAGCAAGGACCGTTGCTAGTAGCGGTTGCCCAGCTAATAACATCATCATACGATATCTTCATAATATGAATAGAGGTCTCATGGAAATCGTCCGCATCATGCTCGCGGAGTGCAAGATTCCGCTGCCCAAGCCGATCCAGCTGGGACCGGTCTTGGTGACCACGCGGGATTTCGTGACGCTGCGTGTCGTGTGCGCCGACGGCACGCATGGAGACGCATTCGGCTATCCGCGCGGGTCCGCGTTGTTCCACGAGGTCAAGGCGGTCGCCCCGTACTTCGCGCGAGCGAACGTGTCTGAACGGCGCGCCGTGCTCGAGAAGGCGAGAGGACGGCAGGTGAACACGCTCGCATCGGTCGGCCGCGCGCTCAGCTTGTTTGATATCGCGCTTGCCGATGTGTTCTGCAAGCGCATGCAGCAGCCGTGGCATCGGCTGTACGGTGCCTTGCGCACGGAGATCCCCGTCATGGCCGTTGCGGGTTACTACCTGGAGACACGTGGCATCGACGAGGTGACGCGGGAAGTGAGCCAGCTGTTTGAGCAGGGCTACCCACGCGCCAAGATCATGTTGGCCGGTAACGATCCGGCGTTCGATGCGCGGTACGCAAGCGCTGTCAACGCCATTGCTCCTGGCCGTATCGCTGCAGATGCACACTGGTCTTGGTCGACGCAGGCGCAGGCGTTGGCAACAGCGCAGCGGCTTGACGATCTAGGGCTAGCAGCCTGTTGAAAAAGCCTGATTGGAGGGATAATAGCCCATCGGCCAAACAGGTGATGCAAGTGCGCGGCGAAGAAGACCCTCAACCCGTGATGTTTAGCTACGTAGACTTGGAATCGCGAGTGCCTAAGGACCATC
>JBCCWS010000061.1 GCA_039193195.1 Pseudomonadota bacterium | reverse complement strand
TGTTTCGAATGATCCTCTGTGTAGACTCAATCACGAGGGTTATCTCCATGGTTTTGATTGAAAGTTCGCACTTCCATCAAAGTCGATAACCCTCACTTTTTTCAAGTCAGGTGTCAGATCAAGTCGGAACTAGCACACCTGGATCAACTTTCCAGACGATGCGCGTGCCTCGGCTCGGGACGGGTACGTTCCGCTCTTCCGCGTCAGCATTGTGGGTTTTCGTTTGTGTTGTGTTTCCCCCATCGCACGCTGAGCCCTGTCTCTCTGTCCACCGACCACTGATCCCCTGCCCCCTGTTGCCGCGGCCGCGAAGGCGGCCGCTCTTCGCGCGCCGAAATAGCCTTTACCGGCGCACTCATGATCTCCTCGTGCGCCGCCGCGTAGCGTTCTTCGCGCGGGCCGCTCGCCGCTCTCGTCTTCTGGGAGCACTCAGCTCAAACTCCCCCAGCAGATTTTCCCGCAAGCGCCAACTATCCGCGTAGCGCACATGGTTCACCCACCCCTGCACGCTCGCATCAAACTCACCGAAACTGATCTCCCCTGCTAGCCACGCCTCGTAGCGTTCCCCGAGCCGACGCTTGGCCTGACGCACCTTGCGCCCCTTCACGCGCCGGTGCGTGGGGAACACCACAAACCCGAGCCACGGTATGCCCTCGGCCACAGGCGTCACCTGCGCATGCGCTTCGTGCACGGTGAGCCGAAGGCTGGTCAAGAAGTCGATGATCGCCGCCTTCCACTCCCACAGCTCTCGCGGATTGTTGGAGAACAGTGCGAAGTCGTCCACGTACCGCAGGTATGCCGGGCAACGAAGCGTCCGCTTTACGAACATGTCCAGGCCGTGGAGGTAGCAGTTCGACCAGAATTGCGAGGTGAGGTTGCCGATTGGAAGTCCGCGCGGGCGGCAGGCAGCAAAGAGGTCATCGCCCGGAAAGTAGACGGTTTCGTACTCTGCATCCAGTACGCCTTGGCCGCCGTCGATGATCTGCTGCGCCAGCGCGAGCGTGCGCTCGTCGTGGATCACTTGCCCCAGCAAGCGTGTAAGCACGGCGTGGTCGATCGATGGAAAGTGGCGCACGATGTCCAACCGAAGCACGTGGGAGTACACGCCTGCGAATGCCTGGGCGCGGTCTATGGCGCGATGGCTGCCCTTGCCTAGGCGGTTGGCGTAACTGTCCGGCAGGAAGCAGCGCTCGAACTCCGGTTCGATCACGTTGCATAGGGCGTGGTGGACCACGCGGTCGCGAAAGGGCGCGGCGCTGATCAGGCGGCGCTTGGGCTCGTGGATATAGAAATGGGTATAGCTACCGGGCTTCCAGCGTCCGCTGGATAGTGAGGCCTGCAAGGAAAGCAGGCGATCCGCTACCCGGTGCTCAAAGTGAGCGACGTTTGGCTGGCTGCGCTTGCCCCGGGCGGCGTTGCGCCAGGCCTTATGCAGGTTAGGCCACGTGATGATTCGTTCGAAGCACGAAGAGGAGGCGCTGATGCCCGAGCCGTTAGTCATTTTGTCCCGCACCTACGATCTACTCGCCTGGTTGCTGCCCAAGGGCGAGCGTTTTCCGCGAGTGTATCGCTACACGGTGACGCGGCGCCTACTGGGCGCGGCGATGGACTTGCAAGAAGATCTGTTCCAGGCCCAAGCGCGCCGAGGAGAACTGCGCCTAAGGTATCTTCAAGGTGCGGACGCGGCGCTCAATAGCCTGCGCTCTTACCTGCGTATGGCGCACGAGTGGGCGTGGCTCAACGACGGGCAGTATCAACACGTAAGCCTGATGGTGGCGGAAGTGGGGCGACTTCTGGGCGGATGGCTGCGCCAGACCGAGGCGGCGCTGCGAGAGCGGGGCACCTCGGAGCCGTAAGGCCCAGGAGGTGCCCCTGGGGTTTCTTCGACCGACCGGCAGCAGGCCCGGTGCGGTCAGGACGTCTCCGCGCCATTACGCTACACCTCGCCGCACCCCGCCGACCGTAGTGAACGGGGCATGCCGGCATCCGAGGCCTCGGCGCAACGTGGGAAACACAACACAAACGAAAACCCACATTGTTGTTGCGGATGTTCGGATTGTTCCTGTTCCGATCCGAGGCACGCGCATTGTCTGGATTGTTGATCCAGGAGCCGCCGCGCAACACCCGTGGATCGTGCCGGAGCGCCCTTGCTGGCTAGGTCAGCAGCTTGAGGCTAGCACGGTTTCCGGTGCGAGCACTGGGCAGTAGCCCAAAATCGAAAATTTTGCGCGAAGAGCGGCCGCCTTCGCGGCCGCGGCAACAGGGGGCAGGGGATCAGTGACCAGTGGGCAGAGGCACAGCGCTCAGCGGGCGATGGGGGAAACACAACACAAACGAAAACCCACATCGCCGTAGCGGATGAGCGGATCGCCCCTGCCCCGACCCGAGGCACGCGCACCGTCTGGACCGTAGAGCCAGGAGCCGCCGCGCAACACCCGTGGATCATCACCGCTCAGCTGTGTCTGGCCCTTTTGATCGTACATTTCGTTGAGGCACCACTCCTCCACGTTTCCGCTCATGTCCTGGATGCCATAGGGCGATGCGCCCTGAGGATATAGGCCGACTACCGCCGTTTCCTCCAAGTCGTACTCCCCTGCCGTTCCCTCCAAGTCGTACTCCCCTGCCGTTCCCTCGTCCACGTTGGCTCGACCGCTCTCATACTCAGCTCCCCATGGGTACTTCAGCCCCTCAGTGCCCCGTGCGGCCTTCTCCCACTCCCACTCCGTCGGCAGGCGTACTTCGTATCCAACCTGCTCGCTCAACCAACGACAAAAAGCGACCGCCTCGTACCACGACACCGTCTCCCGTGGACGGTTCCCTTCACTCCAGTAGCCAACAGCCGGTGCCGACTCTCGCTTGGCCCGCCCGTCCCACCACTCATCGTCACCGTAGCCCCGCGCATCGATGAACGCCTGGAACTGCGTATTCGTTACCGGGTAGCGAGACAGCCAAAACGTCTTCAGCTCTCGAGGCTCCAGATCCTCGCCGTAAAGATACGGCCCACCTGGCACCTTCACCCAGTCGATCGCCGGAATACCCTTGGCCGTTAGGCCAACCCCTGCGCGGTCATCCAGCTGGAGGTACCCCAGCGATGTCGCCACCGCATTGCGGGCGGCTGGATGTGCTTCATGGCGTGGGTCCAGGCGCGGCATCCATAGATCCTTGAGTTCCTCACACTGGGCGTCGCTAGGTGCCGCACAGCCGCTCTGCTCCAAGCACTGGCGCAGCACCGCAGGTTGTGCGTGCTTCAGCCAATCGATCACCGGCGTAGGATCGTGCTCGTGCAGCCCTGCGAGAAACACCGCCGCCTCCTCCCAACCGCTGCGCGCCCACCAGCGTGCCGAAGGCCATAAGGTCTCGGCTGGCAAGGTTCCCGCGGCCACCCGAGCCTGCATGCCGCGGGCTACGAAGTACTCTTGCAATAGCTGGTGGGTGAAGCGTACGGTCTCGCCTTCTTCGAGAAGGTTAGCCGCCACGGCCAGGCCCAGCTGCGCCGAGGTGACGTGCCTCCTGGCCTGCGCCGCAGGCATGGCGAGCTGCACCTTCTCCGCGCTCCCAGCCTCGTGCTGCAAGGCCCAAGCAAACTGTCCCAGAGCATCCTCAAGACCGGCGCGACCAGGCGCGTCGATGCCCTTCGAGGCGTCAGACCCGCCGGACAGGTGTCGGTGACGCGCGTTCTCGCGATCGATCAGGATAGTGACGAAGAGTTCAAATAGCTGAGCACGATTCTTCGGCAGTGCGCCGCCCGCGCCGGGCTGCAGATACACCTCGATGAGCATCTTCAGCAGGAAGGGGTTGCGGGAGAGTGCCAGCAGGCTGCGGGGATCGTCTTTCACCGTCTTTGCCGCGCGTAGGGCAACGCGCAGCGACCAATCGTCATCTTTCGGGGGGAGCTGTGCGGCGTCACGCAACTGCCAGAACTGCCCCTCCGTTACGCCATGTTGCTCGGCAGTCGCCCAAGCACTGCGCACTCGGTCACCGCCCGCCAGCAGCCAGAACAGATCTTCTCCCCGCACCTCACCGCTGACGGCGTCCACGGCGCGTAGGTGCCGACTGCAGAAGCGGCGGACACGCGGCTCGTCTAGTGGCAGGATCTCCAGCGTGTCCAGGGACAGGCGAAGATCGTCCACGAAGTCGTTCTTGCGGCACGACGCCACTACCACCGGCACGCGTTCATCGTCCGCCAGGGCGCGGATCGCCTTCGCCTTAGGCTTGCGGTGAGCTGTGGGCAGCTCGTTTAGGCCATCGAGCAACACGGCCGCGCGTCGTTCGTCCAGCAGTCGCCGCCAGTTCTCCCCCAGGGGGTCCAGATGACTGGCGAGAAAGACATCCAGGTCAGCGCCCGGTGCGTTGGCGCCGGTGTCGCCTGAGGGCGGCGCAAGCCACTCTCGCAGGGGCACGAACAGAGGAAGAGGTTTGGCAGGGTCTGCCAGCGCGTCGCGCGCGAGCTGGGCCGCGACGCGCTTTAGCGCATGGGTCTTGCCGGCACCTGGTTCGCCAAGCACCGCCAGGCGCTGCGTGTGGGCAATCGCATCCACCGCGTCCTCCACGCGACGCGACTCCTGGCCCTGGCCGTCGCCGCGGTAGCGCTTGGCGATGAGGTCCATCGCCATCTCCATCTCGTCGTCTGCCCCCACCTTGCTCAAAGATGGCGAGCAGAACTCATGGCCCTCTAGGGGCTCGTAGAACCGCATCGCTTTGTCTACCTTCTGCCGGTAGAGCAGGCCCTGCAGGTAGGCGACTTCTACGCGTCGGGTCGGCGTCTTAACCTGACCGAGGGCGTGCAGCAACGCCTCGACGGCGGCCGCCGTGATGCCGCTGCGCATGTCTATGGGCTGCAGGTCGTTGATCGCGAGCGGGAGTTGCACATCGGGCTCGGCGAGCACCGGAATGATCGGCACGGCGACGTCTTCACGCAGGGCGAAGGTGATCTCTCGCAACACCCAGCGCTTCGCGTCGAGGGCCGCGTGACTGATGACGCAGACCATCGCCGGCGCCTCGCGCAGGTGTTGCTCGATGTGGCTAGGCCAGGAGCGGCCAGCTTCCGTATCCGTTTCATCGCGCCAGCACGATAGGCGGTGAGCATCCAGCGCCTTCTGGATAGCGACGGCGAGGCGCTGGCCGTTGGCGCCGTCGCGGGCGTAGCTGATGAAGACGTTGGTGCGGTCGGCCATGGAGATGCGCAGTGAAGTGGCTAGGTACGAGACGCCTCTGATTCTACGTGGTATCCCCAAACCTCAACAAAGAGGCATTGATGAGCGCAGAGCAGCGGGCGCTTCCTTCATGATCGTCGCGCGCACGTGCCAACGGCGAGTCGAGGCGGCCCCCCATGCCGCCCACTGCCGCTGACCCGATCACACCTGAGCCAGGTTGATTGAAGGCTAAATGTCCGATATTTTTGGCCGTATGTCCGAAGGCTCGGCGCTACTATGACGCAGGCTCTCCTCCAGGCGGATGCTGCCACCCGGGCAGGCATACCAGTCGATCAAGCGACATCGGTGATGGAGCGTTGGAACATTCCATCGGCACGATTTGCTGACTTGCTCGGTGTTTCCGATCGCCACTGGCGCCGCCTCATCAAGCAAGGAGGTACGCTCGGGCTCGCCGAGTCCGATCGCTTCATGCGCGTCAGCAAACTGCTGGATGAATTAGGTGAGGTGTTCGCGAACCACAAGGCGGCGGAGCACTGGCTGAATGCCAACGTCGCTGGCCTCGCCGGGCGAACACCACTCTCTCTGCTCGACACGGATGCGGGCATCGAAGGCGTTAGGACGATTCTCGTGCGAATCTCCCACGGCGTGTTCTCCTAGCGCCCTTGCGACTCTTCCGCCTAACGTCTAAGAAATGGATGCGCGGCGCCTTCGACGGAGAGGGCGCTCGGCTGGTGGGCGGGCGATGGTCATCGCCCGGTCGCCGCGCGGTTTATGCGTCTGAGTCCACGTCTTTAGCGATCCTTGAGACGCTGGTGCACTTGGAACCACGATCGATGCCAGCCCTCGTCGTCTTCGAGGTGCAAGTGCCATCGGAGATCTCGACAACGATCATCACGCCTTCAGAATTACCTGATAACTGGCAAGAGGTCCCTGCCCCCGCCGGTCTAGTGGATTTCGGTAACGCTTGGGTCGAGCGCGCGGAAACCGCTCTGTTGGTAGTGCCATCTGCTCGGGTCCCTACTGAAAACAACGTTGTGCTCAACCCACTCCATCCGGACTGCGAACGCCTATCCATCGGCAAGCCCAGGGCTATCGTTCTGGATAGGCGCCTAAGTTGAATGGAGAACCGGCGCAGACACAAAAGACTCAATGTCGGCGAGGTCGTCCCGTGCGAAAGGGCGAGGCTACTTCCGCGCACTCCGCCCAAACGGTATCCGCAGCTTGTTCATCCGGTAGCGCAAGGTGCTCGAGTTGATCCCCAACAGCGCCGCAGCCCCATCCGGCCCATGCACCTTACCCCCCGTCCGCGCCAGCACCTGCTTGATGTGGATAGCGCTCACCTCATCCAAGGTCAGCACGCGCTCCCCACCCTCTGGGGCTCGGGTGTCGTGGCTCGCGCTGGGGGAGGCAGGCGCCAGTTCATCGAAACTAAGTGCCTGCCCACGCCCAGCACCCACGATAAGCGCACGTTCAATCACGTTCTCCAACTCCCGTACGTTACCCGGCCACCCATAGGCCATCAGCTGATCCACCGCATGCGGCGTTAGCATCGGCACCGTCGAGAGATTCAGGCGCCGCGCCTTCTCGTGGATGAGATGCTCGGCGAGCGCTGGGATGTCGTTCTTACGCGCACGCAGCGGCGGCACGGTAATGGGGAACACGTTCAAGCGGAACCACAGATCCTCACGGAACGTGCGCTCGCGCACCATGGCCTGCAGGTCGCGGTGGGTCGCCGCGATCACCCGAATATCCACGTCGATCGTCCTATCCCCACCCACGCGCTCGATCTCCTGGTTCTGCAGCACGCGCAGCAAGCGCGTTTGAGCGGGGGGCGTTAGCTCGGCGAGTTCGTCGAGGAAGATCGTGCCGCCGTGGGCGCGCTCGAAGCGGCCGCGCTTGCGGCTCATGGCGCCGGTGAACGCGCCCTTTTCGTGTCCGAACAGCTCGCTGTCCATGAGCGCGTCTGGGATGGCGCCGCAGTTGACCTTGATCAGCGGTCCGTCGCGGCGCGGAGATAGCTGATGGATGTGATTGGCGATGACGTCCTTACCTACGCCGGTCTCGCCGAGAATCATCACGGGGCTGGTGTGCACGGCCACCTGCCGCGCCGCGTGCATCACCTCGGCTAGGCCGAAGTCCGCGCCGATGATTTGCTCCGTACCGGCGCCGAGGAGTTCTCCCTGCAGGTAGCGGTTGTCGTCGAGTAGGCGTTCCTGCAGGCGGAGGATCTCACGGTACCGAACAGCGTTCTTAATGGCGATGGCGAAGGGGCTCTTCAGCAGCCCGAAGCGCTCGGCGTGGGCGGCGGTGAACCGATGCTCCCCGGGCGCGGTGATCACCACGCTGCCGACCACCTCATTCTCAATGAACGGATAGGTGCCGAGCACGGAGGTTTCCAGCGGCTCGCCGAGGGCGTCGAGCATGGTGCGTGACAGGGGGTCTTGCTTCGGCTCATTCACCACAAACACGTTGTCGCTCGGCCCCTGGTCGCGAAATCCGGTGATCACCGCTCGCTGGCCGGCGGACATGGGCGTGAGCATGTCCATGGCCTCGCCGTGCTCAGGCGTGGCGACGGCGATCGAGCGAATGGCGCCTAGCTCGTGCTCGTACACCTCCAGATACATCTTGCCTACGGGCATGTGCTCGCGGAGCAGGGCAGCACACGCGCGCAGGCCGTCCTCGGCACGCAGATGCTGGCAGATGGCCGTGGTGGCCTGGTGGAAGAAGGGGTAGAGATCGCCAATTGCCATATTTAGCAATCTTAGTCTTGATTGCAGCATTTACCAAAACGTATTGCAGATAATAGCAATCTCGAATCCTAATTCCCCGTAACTTACTGATTAAGAGCATATCTCGTGTTGGCACGGTAGCTGCTACACAGCACGTGGCCCCAGACGTTCGCCGCCAACGAGGACCTTCCATCATGTGGCTCGAGACCATCACCGTCCGCACCGCTGAGCCGGAACAACTGCATCAGGGACTGGGTGAGCTGATCGAGCAACTGGCCGTGGCCGCCCCCTCCCTGGAGGTGGCCGTGTACTCACGCCATCCGAGCAACAGTGACGTGAGCTTGCACCTGCTGCACGCCGACGACCGCCTTGCCCCTAGCCTTCAAGGCACCCAGCTGGCGCACAGCCTTCGCCTCTACGGCTCCGTGAGCCACGCGGTCTGGCAGCCCGCCAACCTCGAGCACAGCACGCAACAAGGCGGCCGAAGGGCCGTTTCTCACCGTTGCCAACATTACCGTTAGGGAGATCACCATGACCATTACTGCTCACCACCGCATCGCTTTCTGGCTGCTTGCCTCCGTGGCCTTACTGAGCACGCTGATCCCGGGAGGCCCTGTGGAGAACCGTGACTTCTCGCATATCCATCCCGCCGTACTCGGTGCGTTCAACATCTTTTTGACCACCTTAGATTTGGGCGCGCTAGTGCTGGCCGTGTTCGCTCTGCAGCGCCCGCGTCGCTGGGTGGCTGCGTGGGCGTTTGTCGCCGCCATCGGCTTCTTTGGGGTCTATGCGATCGACCTGGCGCAGATCTTCCCGCGATCCCCAACGCCCATGTCTTTCGCGCTGGCCCTGATCGAGGTGCTGGGCATGTGTGCTGCCGTCCCGCTAATGTTCGCGGCGCGCAACGCTGTGGAGTGGGTGGAGACGAGCGAGCCGATGGCGGTGGATAGGCGGTCTATGCCCTTGGCCGCTACCGCAGCGCTGATCCTGATTGGGTTGGGTGTTGTGTGGTTCGCGACGGACGCCGCCATGCAGGAGCGCGCACCGCAGGCGGCTAACGTCTCGATCTTGTCCAACTGACCACTCGCCAGGAGGCAAAGTGATGAAACGCAAACGCATACTGGCGATCAACGGGCACCCCGGTGAGTGGTCCTTGTCGCGCACCTTGGCGGAAGCATACGTCGAGGGAGCCACGTCATCCACCCACGATGTACGCCTCACGCACCTCCATGATTTGCACTTCGACATGGACCACGAGAACGGCGGCTACCGAAACACTAAAGCCCTGGAGCCTGCCCTCGAACAGTTCCTCCAAGACCTCGAATGGGCCGATCACATCGTGATGACCACGCCGATGTGGTGGGGCGGACTGCCAGCGAAGCTCAAAGGGCTGTTTGATCGCAGCCTGCTGCCCGGACGTGCCTTCAACCCCCGCGTCATCGAACACGGCGCACCGAAGCCGCTGCTCACAGGCAAGAGCGCGCGCGTGATCGTCACGTCCGATACGCCTGCCTGGTACTTGCGGTGGGTATACGGCAACGCCCTGTTCCACCAGATCCGCAAACAGCTGTTTCGCTTCGTGGGCATCACCCCCACGAGATTTACCCACCTGAGGCTGGCCAGCCACCCCAAGCCTGGGCAGGTCAGCCAGTGGCAAGACCAACTGCGCTGGCTGGGCACTGTGGCCGGCTGACCTACCAGGAGTACGGAGACTTCCCAATGAACGATATCGACTGGAACTACCCCACCCCTCGCGCAGGGTCGGTTGGCCTGATGGATCGCTTCGTCGGTCCTGGGGCGACGGCGGCCGAGCTTTGGTTGCAGTTCTCACTCGCGGCGCTGGCCATCGTTGGCGCGATCGCGTACGCCGTCTGGCAGGGCGTGGAGTGGAGCCTACCCCAATATCTGCTCGCCGGCTTTCTCGCCTTTGATGTAGTGGGTGGCATCGTCACTAACGCCACGTCGAGTGCCAAGCGTTGGTACCACCGTCCTGGCCAGTCGCGCAGCGATCATTTCAAGTTCGTTGCTACACACATCATTCACCTATCACTGGTCGCGTGGGTGTTCGTGAACGGCCAATGGCCCTGGTCAGCAATGGCCGCAGCCTATCTGTTCGCGGCGAGCTGGCTGATCTTGAGCGTGCCCAAGTACCTGCAGCGACCGGTGGCCCTCGGCGCGTTTGCCTGCGCGATCGTGCTGTGCGATGTGGCGCTGGCGCGCCCGCCGGGCCTCGAGTGGTTCGCGCCCTTGTTCTACTTGAAACTGCTAGTAAGCCACCTGCCCACGGAGGAACCCTATCGACCGCTCGCCAAGGAGGGCTAGCTTGGTGAGAGCGAGGATCCACCTGCATGCGGTGAGCTGTCCATCCCCCGGATGGGCAGCCATCACCGGCCTTGCGATACTGGCGATGGCAATCCTCGGTGGGTTTGCCTTTGCGAGCGTGCATAGCACCCTGCATGTGGCGGGCGATCCGCTCGCCACCGAGTCGGCGCTTCGTGCCAATCTCACGCTGTTCCACGCGACGGTCTGGGCGTGGGTGATCGTGGCGCTGCTGGATTTGTTGGTGGCACTCGGTGTGTATCGCCTGTTTCGAGCCCTTGCCCCACAGCAGACCTTGATCGCGGCTGTGCTTCGTGGGGGCTACGCCCTCGTCTTGATTGTGGCGACGAGTCGTCTCGCTAAGCTATGGATCGATGATGGCTACGCGGCTGGCGCCCTGGGGTTTTCCCAGTTCGAGCAGATCTGGAGTGCAGGATTGGTCCTATTCGGCGCGCACCTTCTCGCCCTTGCGCGCCTTGGCTGGAAAGTGGCTTGGGTGGCGAGACCAGTTGCCATTCTCCTCGGCCTCGGTGGCCTTGGATACCTAGTGATCGAGGGCGGCCAGTCGTTGCTTGGAAGTGCGCTTACCTGGCCGCAGTGGGTGTCGGTCGGGTTTGGGATTCCTATGGTGCTTGGAGAGCTATCGTTCGCCCTGCAACTGCTGATCAGCGCCATCGGTGGCAGGCCTTGCGTGCGCGCCGCCTGCGGCCCACTTGCGTAGGGCGATAACCGTAGTGGTCAATGCCTGCAAATTCTGTTTGGACCGAGCCGACCGCTGCTGGTATCACGCGCCCACGGTCGGCAGGAACCGAGGCGTCGCTGGCTCCTTTTGGAGTTCGCTAAACCGTGCCAGCATCCGCACAGGCATCCACCCCTCTTTCGAACCGTGTAGCCCTCGCCAAGCAGCGACCCGCGAACGCCCCGACCGGGGCTTTGCACGTTGAGGAGAAAGAGATGGCACGTGAACAAGTCCTTGTAGGGACTAACGATCTATCCCGTGCCCGATCGCTCGCCCGTGAACTCGGTGACGCTTAGCCTTCCCACCTGAGCCTCATGAGCATGCTGGCGCGGGCGGCAGGCTTGCGCAATTTCCAGCACCTGCGAGCGGCCTCGAAGGCCCAGCGGTGCCTTAGCCAGCCCCACACGCGCTCCCGACTTACCTAGACTTTGAGCTGGTGGAGCGAGCGCTAGAACACTTCGATGTGCAGGGTCGGCTGGCGCGTTGGCCCAAGCGCAATCAGCTGCGAAAGTTGGTCACGTGGGTGTTTTGGGCCGAACTGCTGGCGCGAGAACCTCTGACTGAGAAGCTGGGCTGGGACTGCTGCGAATTCGGCGACGTCCGACCTCATCGCTCGCCTGACGGCTGCCGCCGCCCGCTCTGACGGCGCCTAGCCAGTAAGTTCGCTGGCGAGACGTGCGGCGGCCCCCCACGCGGGAAACCGCCGCCGGTCATCCGATCGAATCAGCGACTGCCCCCAGGGGGGAGGTTCTGGACTTTTTCATAGGCGCCGACGTCCGGGATCGTACCGCCCCCTGGCTCCGGAACCGGGCTGCCCTCGATATCGCGCGTATAGCCCAGGTCCAGCGCTTCATCGACCGCCGGGCTGGTCGGGCTGATATCGAGGCCGTTGGGCAGGGAGATAAACATCGGGTCGTCGATGAACGAGTCGAGTTCACCGACCGGCACCACGCACACGCTCGTGTCCTTCCACTCGTCGAAGTTCACCGCCTTGGTGCCGAACCCCGAAGAATTTGGATCTGGGATGAGGCAGCGAAAGGTCCTCCCGACGGTCTGCGGGGTGCAGGGCGCGTTGCAGCGGATTTCGTAGAGATTGTTGGAGAAGTCGAGGTTTGCGTAAGCGTCAGGGTCCATGCCTGCTAATTGCACCAATTCTTGTGCCAGTTCGACGCCGGCGCTGTCCTCCCCATCGAAGCTCACGATGTTGTTCTTGAACTCAACGGACTTCATCCCACCGGCCTTGCTGCGGAATCCCGCGTCACGGAAGTTGTAGATGGCGTTGTGATGGACGTTGAGGTCCACCACGTTCTGCACGACGATGCCAAAGCCCGAGGGGGCTTCCTCCGGTAGCGCATCGGAGCCGCAGTTGTAGAACTCGTTGTAAGCGATGAGGATGTCTGTTACCTCGTCCAAGTTGGCACCGCCAAAGGTTGCGCAGACGGCGTTGTCGGTGACCCGCCCGTCGGCGCCGGCGAGCGCATCGTGGATGCTGTTGTAGCGGACGATGATCCCCTTCGAGCGGATCAAGCCGCCGTCCACGATCGCATTTACGTAGACGATGCTCTCCCCGTTGTAGAGCTCGTTCTCTTCGATCAGCAAGCCATAGGCTTCTGTGCCGTCTCCGATGCCGCGCGCGGCGACGGCGTGGCCATCGAGGTTGGTGCCAACGCCATTGATGGAGAACAGGGCCAGGTTGTAAATCTCGTTGCCCTTCACTTCATGCAGGTTGCCGGCGCCCGCGCTGAAATACACCCCGTCCGTGGCGTTTCGGATGATGCTGTTGTAGACCTTGATACGATCGCGCGACCGGGTGAAGCTCATGGCCAGGGTTGGCAGGTTGTGGGCCGTGATGCAGCTGATCTCGATGTCTCCTGCGCCGGTCCCGGCTTGGGTCGGGGTCGAACCCGTCGCGAAGGCACCGTTGGCGCGAGTGATTTCCAGGTCGCGGAAGTGCAGGTGGGCGATCCCCGTCTTGAGGAAGAAGGCAGATTCCGTGTGCGTGGGGACCTGTGCGTCGAATATGGGTATTGCCGATCCCGTGACGCTTTGCACCAGCCCGGGTGAACCGCCGACGGGCGTGTACCAAATCATGTCCGTGGGTCCCCCCGCCGGGCCTCGGCACCACTGTCCAGGGCCATCCAGCACGTTGCCGAAGGTGCCTGCGCTGCAATCGCCGCGGCCGTTGTAGGAGAGCCCCCCATTCTCGAAGAAGCCGCGTACGACGATGCCGTACGTCGGCAGGTCAGCGGAGATATTCTTGGAGTAGATCGCATCTCCGTTTGGCGTGAGCATCTCGAAGGTCCAGCCGGTTATCGAGGTGTCGATCACAAACTCGTTGCGCACGATCGTCGCCCCCGTGCCCAAGAAGGTGATGGGGTTGGCAGCGGTGCCGCTGCGTTGTGGGACGAGCCGACCGTTGATGGAGCCGCGCAGGGTCACGCAGTCACCGGGTCCGATCTCCCCGGCGAGGCCGACCGTGTCCGTCCAGTTGTCGTCATCGTTGAAGTCGTCGACGTTCCAGGCAGTGGCGAGGGAGATTCCTGTCGGATTACTGCCGTCTCCGTTCTGCGACACGCTGAAGGTCTCGAGGCAACTCGGGGGCGTGCTGGCGGGGCAGCTGCTCTCGACACCTGGCGACGCACTCGCGACCCCGAACGCAGAGGCAGTGAGTCCGATAAGGGCAAATCGAATCATTACGGTCTCCAATAGCTAGGGGGCGCTTAGGTTAACTCCCTAGTGTGAACATATCGAGTACGTGGCAATTGGAGACATTGGGTGGCTAAGGGAAAATGTGCTAAGTCAGCGAGTCTGCGTTGCGAGGGGTGCGCAGCAACACGGTGAAGGGCTTAGGCATAGCGGGCGGTGCCTTGGGCATCCGGAGGGGACGCACGGCGCTTCCCTGATGCCGTCGCGCCAGTAAGGGTTGACGAGTCCCGCGGGTTGTACCACTGAACGAAGTGATGGACCCAGGCGCGAGCCTCATCCACGCTAGCGAAGGGTTTTCTTGGGTACGCCGGCGTGTACTTCAACGTCTGGAACAAGCTCTCTGAGTGCGGGTCGTCATCGCTCAACGAAGGTCGGCCGAAGGAGAGTGCGACGCCCAAGCGCTGCAGCGTGCTCAGCATCGTGGCCGCTTTCGTTGGGCCGCCGTTATCCGAGCGCAGCACCCGTGAGGGCTCGTATCGCACGTCCTCGCTGAGGCACGATTTGCGGATCAGCGTGACGGTGTGTTCGGCAGACTCCTCTTCGTGCAGCGCCGAAGCAGACCTGGTCCTGGGAAATTACCCTATTCGCCGCCGCCGTCCGCGGCACGTTCTACCGGTTGTACATGATCGAAGACATCTACAGCCGCAAGATCGTTGGGTGGGAGGCAGAATGGGTTTCGAGTTCACCGCTTTAGTGACTATCGATTGAGTGTCAGGGAGTGTTGCTGGCAGATGGCGCAGCTGCTCAGCCCCGACTGTTCGAATCCGCCTGAACCGGGCCGAGCAGGAACGGGCTCGGCCCGCTTGCGCCGACCTCCCCAGGGATTAGTGTTTGCTCAGTGGGAGTTCTCCCCCCATTCGCTACACTGCTCCGGTCAAACGGGGCGAGCTTGGCCGCATGCGGCTGATCTGGAGGGAGCTTGAGCAGCACGGAAGAGGGCGTGGCGAATCTGGGTAGCGCCGCGAGCACAGACGCGTCCCAGCGCTACAGCGCGAGCACGGCGGCTGCGGTCGTGGTCGCGAACATGATCGGCACCGGCGTCTTCACGTCCCTCGGCTTCCAGCTGCTGGGCATCACGGACGGCTTCGCGCTGCTCATGCTCTGGGGGGTCGGCGGGGTCGCCGCGCTGTGCGGCGCCCTCACCTACGCCGAGCTTGGCGCAGCCCTGCCGCGCTCCGGCGGGGAGTACAACTTCCTGTCTCGCATTTACCACCCCGCCGCTGGCTTCGTCTCCGGCTGGGTCTCCGCCACGATTGGCTTCGCAGCGCCCGTGGCTGCCGCGGCCATCACCTTCGGTAGCTATCTCTCCGCCGTGTTCCCCGCGCTGCCGGTAAAGCCGCTCGCGGCCGGCCTGGTTATCGTGCTGACGATCGCCCACGCCAGCACCCGGGCGAACTCCGCCGGTGTGCAGCGATGGTTCACGATGCTCAAGCTCGCGTTGATCGTGATCTTCTGCGTGGCGGCTCTCGTGCTAGTGCAGGCGCCACAGCCCGTCAGCTTCCTGCCGAGCGCGGCGGGCGTCGATGCGATGCTCTCGCCTGCCTTCGCCGTGTCGCTGATCTACGTGAGCTACGCGTACACCGGGTGGAATGCGGCGACGTATCTGACTAGCGAACTTGAGAATCCGCAGCGCGCGTTGCCACGCGTGCTCGGCCTGGGCACCTTCGTGGTGCTCGTGCTCTACGTGGCGCTCAACTTCACCTTCCTGTACGTCGCGCCGATGAGCGAGCTGGCCGGCAAGGTTGAGGTTGGCTACGTAGCAGCAAGCTTCGTCTTCGGGGACGGGGGTGCGGCGCTGATGGGCACTGTGCTTGCCTTGTTGCTCGTGTCCACGGTGAGCGCCATGACGCTTGCAGGTCCTCGGGTACTCGCTGTGATTGGTCAGGACTTCCGCGCGTTCGGTTGGTTCGCGCGTACGAACGCCACCGGGTTACCGGTGTTCGCTATCGCCTTCCAGTGTGTGCTCGCCCTTCTTTTTGTCTTCGTCTCCTCCTTTGAGGGGATCATCCGCCTGGCGGGCTTCACGCTTGGGTTGAACTCCTTGCTCACGGTGCTGGGCGTGTTCGTGCTGCGGGCGCGTCAGCCAGATTTGCCGCGGCCCTATCGCACGGCTTGGTATCCGCTGCCCCCGCTGGTGTATCTGGCGATCACCGGGTGGACGCTCGTCTACCTTGCGGTGAGCAATGTGACGGAGGCCGCTGTCGCCGCGGGGATCATCGTGTCGGGGCTGGTGTTCTACGCCGTTAGCCGATGGCTCGGCGTTCGAGACTCAGGTGACAGGGAGATCGAAGGCTAACCGGTAGTCCTCGAACGAACCAACCCGCACCGCCTGTGCGGGGCGCCTGCGAATCGGCGCTGGAGAGGTGTTGGCTGTCCGTGGCGCGTGGCTGGTCCCACCTGCGTTTGCGGCCTCAGACGCGCCTCTTGAACGCGGCGGTGCGCAGCCAGTATCCGCGTTGGCAGTTGTCTCGCGCCTTCGCGCTCGCTAACAGCCCTACCTAAGGGTACGAATTGCTAGTGTGCTGTCCCAGAAGTTCGTTGAAAAATACGCGGGTACTTTTCGCCCCTGAGTACGTTGCTCCTCCTCCCGTGGGGCCTGCCACGCTCGTCCTCGCGCCGCACCCAGGAACGAAAAGCTCCGTGCGTATTTTTCAACGAACTTCTGGGACAGCACACTAGGTCTCGGGTCATGTTTCGGCAAGGTCGAGGTAACCACGATCGATCGCTGTCTCCAGCGCGTTCGTTGCAGCGGCGAGTTCCTCGTAGGCCTCGCGCTTGCGGGCCAGTGCGCCAATCCGCTCCCCGGTGGGCAGTCCGTCGGCGTCTTTTGCCATCTCTAACAGTTCCTTCAGGTAAGCGAGTCGCGCCCTGGCGGCTAAGGTCACCACCGGGTGTAAGTGCTCAAAGCCTAGCGGCTGCACCTCGGGGTTCATGATCTCGCGGTTGATGTCCCGGCGAGTCTTCTCTAGCTCTAGCAGAAAACGATTGGTTTGCATGTCCGTCATGGCGATCTCCGTAGCACAAGGCCTTTAAGGCGCGAGTGCTTAAGACCGTATCAGCTCAGTAGGTTGTCCCGCTGCAACGGCCGGCTCAGTTCTCGCGGCAAGTTGAGAGCCAGTTCTCATAAACCGTACGGCGTTGGACATATCGGCAGATCGGTATCTGCCCTTACCTCAGCGAACAGCAGTGCGAACCTGACGCTCGCGACGCATGCGGACCCGCACCGCGACGGCGGTGGGCGAGCGAGGGCTGCTGGATACCCCTTACCGCCCCTTGAACCCTTTTCGAGGCAGACGGTACCTACGGGGTGTTAACCCAGCCCTTTAGGAGATTCGGAAGATGCAAACCGCCGCCACCGACGCCACCGCCAAAGGCCGCTATTTCTGGGAGCTGATCTTCAGCTTTGCCAATGAGGACAATGATGATGCGGCCACGATCATCAAGCGAGAGATCGAAGTCGTCACCAAGCGCTCGATCGACTCCCGGCGCTTCGTATCCAGCACTTTCTCGATCCAGTCCGGCTTTAGCTTTCGCAAGGAGAGCAGCGCATCGATGGTGTTCAAGGGGGTCACGGCGGGCGCCACCTCAGAGTTCTCCACCCACTTGGAGGTTGCCCACGAGATCACGCGGACCTTCGAGACCCAGACCCGAATCGAGGAGGAGCGCTCCGAACGGCAGGTCTATCACGTGGGTCCCGGCGATACGCTCAACCTCTACCGATTGGTCTACTCCTTCGAGGGTTCCTTGGTGCGCACCAACATAGTGGCCACCGAACCGCGCGAGGATGTGGAGGTTGAGCTTGGCTTCGGTGTCGAAGAGAAGATTCTGGGGCTGAACGAAATCCTCGATGCACTGCAATCCGTTCGCCCGCGGCTCGACAACAAGGGCGAGTGGTCTGACATTCGCTCCGCGATCGTGGCGGCCCGCGATAAGTCCTATGAGGACGCATTCCGCAGCCTAGTGGAAGTGCTCGGCGACACCTCACCGCGACGGGATAACAAGGGCGAATGGCACGAGATCCGCCAAACCTGCCGTGAGATCCTGGCTGCCTGGGACACCACCAACAAGCACATGCTGTTGCGCAAGCTGTTGAACCGGTTCCTGGTGACCAAGCCCCGTCGCGACAACAAGAAGGAATGGGAGCACATTCGACACGTGTCGAGTGACATCCTGCAGGAGCTGCGACAGGTCTTCTAACGCGGCCTACACCTACGGCATTGGGATCATTCGCGCCGTGAGCGCTTGGCGCTCTCCGGACGGGGTCGGGGAGCGCCGCGGTTCGGCGTGATCCGGCGCAGGCTGGCTCAGCTGCTGGACGAGGAGGGCTCGCCTGTCAGTTGTGCCTGGTACTCACGGGCCTGCGTCGGCTTCCCCCACGCGTTGTACAACATCACCAGGCTCTGCAAGGTCTGCAGGGTACAGCCCGGCGCGTGACAATCGGCCTTGAGCGCGGTCAGCGTCGACCGCAACAGGGCTTCGGCCTGCGCATAGCGCCCTTGGGCCGTACGTACGGCGCCGAGCGGGCCCGTCACCCTAGCGACCTTAAGATGGCCCGTGCCGTAGCGCTCCAGGCGGATCGCGTGAGCACGCTCTAGCCACACCGTAGCCTCCTCCACGCGCTCTTGATTCAGCAGCGAGCGACCGTAGCCCAGGCAAGCCTCCGCTACTCCTGGGTGGTCCGCGCGTGCATTGCTCTCCAGCCAGGCGAGCGCGTTTAGGTAAAGCGTGTCTGCCGTCGTCAGCGCTCCACGGTCGCGCAAGACGTCGGCAAGGCTGATCCGATCGATGTGGACGGCGATGTGCTCCTCGCCGACCGCCGCCACACGAGTGGCCATGGCTTCGCGGTAGCGAGCCTCGGCCACGGCCAGCTCTCCCTTCGCGTGATGGATGCCAGCGAGGTTGCGGTACGCGTTGGCCATGCGCCAGTGATCATCTCCTAACCTCGCGCGTTTGATCGTCAAGGACTCGGTGGCGGCTGCCAGCGCGTCCTCGTAGCGGCCGAGATCCCGATACACCAACCCCATGTTGTGCAGGACGGCAGCGATGCGCGGATGATCGCCGGAGAGCTGGCGACGATAGGCCGCCAGTGCTTCGCGGAAGATTGGCTCCGCCGCAGCCGGGCGCCCCTTGCGCCACAGGATCAGGGCGTAGTTGTTCATGCTTTGCGTGAGGGCGGGATCGCCGTCGGGGTACGCTTCACGACGCAACGCCAGCGCATCCGCGTAGAAGCCCTCCGCCTCGGCCAAGCGCCCCTGCTGGCGGAGCACCTCGCCTAGGCCGGTGAGCACGCTCGACGCGGCGAGCGTCCGTCCTAGGCCGAGGGCCTCGTACTCCCTGAGCGAGCGTCGGAACAGGGTCTCGGCGTCTTCGTAGCGGCCCACGTTGCGATAGAGCTCGCCGAGGCCGCTCTCGGTGAAGGCAATCCGCGGATGGGGGCTGTCGTAGAGCGATGTCGCCACGCGCACGGCCTGCTCGCGCAAGGGCAGCGCCTGTTCGAATACGTTCATGCTCTGAAACATCTTGCTCACGGTGTTCAAGACATCGAGCTGCACCTCTGGTTGGTCTTCCAGCTCTACTACGCGCGCTGCGCGGTTCTCCATGAATTCGCGCACGCTCATCTCATCGATGCGCTCTGATGTGGCAGAGAACGGATCGGACGCGACGAACAGGTCGACTAAGAAATCCGATACGCGCTCCGCCTTGCGAGCTTCGAGCTGGGCGATGTTGCGCTCGGCGGTCACGCGCACGGTGTGCACGGTCATGAAGCCCGCGAGCAGGGCGAGCAGCGTGGCCGAGAACGCAAGGGAGACAGGGTGGCGCGCGATGAACTTACGGCTGCGATAGCTCAGCGTGTCCGGCCTGGCGGCGACGGGGCGGCCGCTGCGGTAGCGTCTGATGTCCTCTAGGAACGCTTCGGCGCTGTCGTAGCGACGTTCGGGCTCTTTGGCGAGCGCCTTCATCACAATGGCGTCGAGCTCGCCGGCTAAGCGCTGGCGCAGGCGCCGAGGGTCGGTGCCGCGCAGGGCGGCGAGCTGTTGCGGCGTGAGCTCGGTGTCCTTGTCCAGGGTGCGTGTGGCTACGGTGGAGGGGCGCGCCGGCACCTCGTGTACGATGCGCCGCTCGATTGCACTCGCCGAATGCCCGGCGAAGCGATAGGGCCGTGAGCCACACAGGAGCTCGTAGAGCAAAATGCCCAGTTGATACACATCCGTGGGCGGCCCGATCGGCTGCCCCAGCACCTGCTCCGGCGCGGCGAAGTCTGGCGTCATCGGTGCGATGCCGGACTGGGTCAGGGCTATGGATTGCGAATCGTCTTCCAGCAGGCGAGCGATGCCAAAGTCGAGCAGCTTTGGGGCGCCACTTGGCGTGACCAGGATGTTCGAGGGTTTGAGGTCTCGATGCACCACGAAGTTGCGATGGGCGTAGGCGACCGCTTCGAGCACTTGCTCGAACAGGGCGAGGCGCTCGGCGACGGGTAGGCGCTGGTGATCGCAGTAGTGGTCGAAGGGCGCGCCCTCGATCAGCTCCATCGCAAACCAGGGGGTGCTGTCCTTGGCCACGCCAGCATCGAGTAGGCTCGCTATGCCCGGATGCTGCAGCTTGGCGAGCACCCGTCGTTCGAGCAGGAAGCGCGCGCGGCGCTCCGGTGCGGCCAGGCCACCTACAACCAGCTTTAGGGCTACGCGCTTGCCCACATCGCTGCGCTCAGCCAAGTACACCGCGCCCATGCCGCCGCGCCCTAGCTCCTCTAGCAGCGTGTAAGGCCCGATGCGCTGCCCCGCGCTGCTCGGCGCTTCCTCTTCCCCCTCGATCGAGGGCATTGCCGCGGCGAGGTCCGCCAGGGAGACGTCCAGGACCGTACTCGTCTGCGCATCCGCCGCTAGCAACGCTGCGACCCGATCGCGCAGCTCGTGATCCTCGGCGCAGGCAGCATCCAGGAACGCCTGACGCTCACCTTCCGGACAATCGAGGACCGCCTCGAACAGGGCGAGCGCCGGATCCGACGAAGGACCGTCCCGGGTGGTCATGGCTGACGCTGTGGCTGTGCCATCTCCAAGGTGAGCCACGCCCGAGCGCCTCGCCACGCACGTTCTACGGAAGACACGGATAGGTCGAGGGCCTGCGCGGTCTCCTCTGCGGTGAGGCCGCCAAAGTACCGATGCAATACGACGTCCGCACGGCGCGCATCCACCTCACGCAAGCGTTCTAAGGCCTCGTCCAGGGCGACGAGCTGCGCCGGTCTCACGGGCGCCGCGTGGGCTTGCTCATCGAAGGTGACCAGCCAGGCGTCACCGCCGCGCTTTTGGGACAGCTCCCGGCGCGCCGCGTCGACCAGGATTTGGCGCATCGCCCGAGCCGCCGCGCCGAAGAAGTGTCGGCGGCTCTCCCACTCGACGTTGGCGCTAGGCACTAGCTTTAGATAGGCCTCGTGCACGAGGGCGGAGGTGTCGAGGGTGGCGCCTGCACGGCCGCGGCGAACGCGGCTGGCGAGGCGTGAGAGTTCGCGATAAACGTGGGAGAAGACGGCATCGAGCACCGCCTCGTCCCCGCGACCGGCCGCGCGGAGCAGGGAGGTGACGTCCGCCGATGCAGAGGGCGTTCCGGCGGGCCGCTGTGGAGAGAGGTTGCTCATGCGCTACAGGCCGAGGGCTGCAGTGAATAGTCACCACCATACGAAAAAATCGCCCCCGGAAAAACGACCGACGGATGTCGGGTTTCGCGACGGCGCTGAATGCGCCGTTCATCTTCCGAGGTGAAGGCTTTTCGGATCGGATTACGTATCCCTTAATGGGAGGCTTGCGGGTGCCACCGCTCGCGCTTTGGTGAGACCCTCTCGCTGCGCAAGTGCGCTGAAATGCTTATGGAAATTGAGATTCTCCGGCTTGCCGGTAGCGCCCCCGCCCGGCGGTCGCCGAGCGTGGGTAGGGCCATTTCGATCGCGGCCAGGCTCAGGGCAGTACTGACGCCACGTTGACCGGGAAGATGAGCTGCTCCACGGTGACCACGCCACCGTAGAGATGCTCCAGGGGCGCGTCGGGGAAGCCACCGTAGGCAGCCCCGTCCACGTGGTAGGCGAGCAGGTAGGCCAAGGTGGGGCTGTCCTCGCCGGTGGGGCAGTAGGACAGTTCGCGCACGAAGCGACCGTCGCCGTCCGCGTCGGGCACGAACAGGTTGGGCACGCCACCGGCGGGCAGCACGCCGGGGCCCGCTTCGCCTACGTAGAAGTGCCACAGCGTGTACACACCGTTCGGCACCAGGTTCTCGAAGCGCACGCGCAGGGATGCGGTGCCGTCGGCGCGGCAGCGAATACGCATGCGACCCTCGCCCGCGGTCCAGTCGTCGAGGCTGATCTGCGTGTTCGGCTCGCTGCGGCTCAGGGTGTAGGGCTGAGCGTCCGCATGGCCAGACACCTGGGCGCGTTCGAAGACGCTCGGGCCCGCCTGCAGGAAGGCCTCGCGCAGGGGCAGGTTCTCACCGCTGGTGTCGAGGGTTTCCGGCGGTTGGCCGAACATCATCTCCTGGAACTCGCGATCGATGTTGGTCGCCAGTAGGGCGTAGCCCGGCGTGGCGGCGGTCAACGGCAGCGGTAGGTCGCTGCTCGGATCGTACTCACCGAGGAAGTTGGCGCCAAAGGTGCCGAGTTCGCCGCCCCAGTCGACGATGGGCTCGCCGAGGAAGCGGTTTAGGCCGGTCTCGACGATGCCGTCGATCACGGTGGTGCTGGGGAGCGTGTCGGCGGGGGCGTCGTGGGTGGCGAGGAGGGTGAGGGTGGCGCTCAGGATGAGGCCGAGGGTGTGCGTTCGCATGGGGGGTAACCTCTGTTGTTTGGATGGCTACGGGTCGACGGGCGCGTTGGCTGTCGAGGTGTAGTTCTTCCTGCGCTATCCGCATTGGCGAGAGGTCATCGCGGGATCAGCCGCTGTTTCAGGAGGCGAGCACTCCTGGCAGGAGCGGGGGTTGCTAAACACTCGGCTAACACTCTGGGTGTCCGAGGTCTGCCATTCTGGCGAGAAGCTGAGGCCTGCCGTCACAGAACCTCCCATAGCTTGATTGGTTAGTACTGGCTCCTCAGGCTTCGGCGCGGATTTGGCAACGCCAGTCAAACGCCCTACCTATTGTACCGATTCAGTGAGCGCTGCAGGCGTCTATGTCGCGAGAGAGTTCGATCTTCGCCGAACAAGGGCCCAAGCGTTCTCTAGTCGTGCATTGGTGACGGTTTAGTCTAGAGCCGATAGGCGTCAATAATTGAGGGGTAAAGCCAGTATCGGCCGGCCCTAGCTGGGTAACCGGCCGCCGACGGAGGACCATGATGCCGCGAGCCGCCACGATCGCCCTGTTCGTCTCCCTGCCCACGCTCACGTGCGCCTACTTGCTCGCCAGCACCGCGAGCGCCGACCCCCAGCAGCCCCAGCAATGGGCCTTCGAAGAGACCTTCGACGGCGATCCCGCCGCGCCCTCCCAAGATCTCCTGCCCCGGCGCTTCGAGTTCGTCGCCACTCACCGCACGCACCCGCAGGAGATCTTCACGCGAGACTTCCCGCCGTTCCTCGCCGATCATGACGAGCAGTGCAACGGGCCCGACCCCAGCGTCTCGCCGCTGCCCCAGCACGAGGTGGTCACCAGCCAGTCCTCGAGCGGTACGCGACCCGATGCGAGCTTCTTCCTCTGCAAGAATCACATGATGTCTTCCATGGGGCAGGTGGACGCCTACTCGAACTCTTCCTTTTGGCCGCGCCAGGAGTTCGACTTCCGCAACGGCGGCACCCTGGAGTTCGATGTCAACATCAACCTGGGGCACACCAATCGTCAGTGGTGGGAGGTGCTGATCACGCCGCGTGACCAGATGCGAGTAGGCCCGGGTCCGGTGGAGTCGGCGCTCGATGAGGTGTATCCGCGCGATCGCATCGTGTTCGACTTCCAGCAGCTGGTTCGCCGCATCAAGGTGGGGACCGGCGAGCAGGCACCCAACGGTTGGCTTGCCAACGAACGCGAGTTCCTCACCTACGACTGGGCGTACTGGGACGCCCTGCACCCCGACGATCCTGCCCTCCTCGATCGCCGCATCCGGCGCAAGATGCGCATCGAGTTCGAGGACGAACGCATCACCTGGGGTATCGAGACTGAGGATGGCAGCTTCGATGAGTTCTCGGTTGATGTGCCGGGCGGCTTACCGTTCACCCGAGGCTTGGTGCTTTTCAAGACCCATGCCTACACGCCCGCCCAACACGGTAACGCCGATACCTACACATTCCATTGGGATAACGTTCGCTTCAGCGGCCCCCTGGTTGGGCGTTACCGCCGCTTCGAAGCGAGCGATGTGGTGTACCTACAGCGCAATGGCCCGCGCCCGATCGGTGACGCGCAAACCGTGACCGTCGAGCTGCCGCAGCGGGGCCTTGCGGCTAATCCGGTGCTGTTCGGTCAGATCCACGGGTTGCTCAACGGCCAGGCACTGGTGAGCATCAACGACGGGCCAGACATCGCCATCTTGCCCGACCAGTTCGCAGACGGACGGTGCACGAGCGGTCAGTGGCGCGACTGGACCAGCTTCCGACTGCCCCTCGAGCGCGAGTGGCTACAGCCTGGCACCAACACGCTGCGTTGGACCGTGGGCCCGCGGCCCGACTGCGCCGTGGACGACGGCTGGTGGGACGGCTTCTCCGTGAAGTTCCTGCAGGTGCAGCTGGATCTGCGCCGGCCACCACCGCCGTAGGGCACGCCTCGGCAAAGGCGGGCGGTCGCGACCTAGTTGGCCGCCCCGCGACCCTACAGGCGCCGGCGCGATCGATAGCGCTTTTGGAACCAACGCCGAGGCGCGTAAGGCGAACTCCGTGTCACCGTGATCGAGGCAAGCAGCACCACTATGATGCTGCTCTGTCATTCGGGCGCAGACACAGAGGGGTATGCGTAGGTGCCAGAGGGACCCGAGATTCGAAGGGCCGCCGACAAGATCGCAGAGGTCCTCGTCGACCGCCCGATCGAGAAGGTCACGTTCGCCTTCCCCACGCTGAAACGCTACGGGCGGCGCCTGGCGGGTCAGCAGATCCTCGGCCTCGAGACGCGCGGCAAGGCGTTGCTCACGCACTTCGACAACGACTACACGATCTACTCCCACAACCAGCTCTACGGCGTTTGGAAGATCGCGAAACGCGGCAAGTTGCCGAGCACCAACCGCTCCCTGCGCCTTGCGATACACACACCTACGCACAGCGCACTGCTGTACTCCGCATCTGACATCAGCGTGTGGCAGCGCGATGAACTCGACACCCATCCGTTCCTGGCCACGCTCGGCCCGGACCTCCTGTCCGCGGGCTTGCGCTGGCAACAGGTGAGCGAGCGGCTCGATAGCGATGAGTTTCGGGGGCGCGCGCTCTCGGCGCTGTATCTGGACCAGCACTTTTTGGCCGGTAGCGGCAACTACCTGCGATCAGAGATCCTGTTCTGCGCGGGCCTGCACCCCAAGCAGCGTCCGAAGGATCTGAGCCGCGGCGAGCGCGGTCGCCTTGCGCGCGAGACGCTGACGGTCACCCAACGCAGCTACGAGACTGCCGGGATCACCCTGACGCCTCAGCTAGCCCGCAAGCTTCAGCGATCGGTCAAGGGGTTCGAGCGTCGCCGGTTCTTCGTGTTCTCTCGCGAGGGGCAACCCTGCTATCGCTGTGGGCAGACCATCAAGCGGGAGGAGATGGGGAGCCGTCGCATCTACTGGTGTGCGGGCTGCCAGCCCGCGCCGTAGGCGGGAGAGGCGGTGCGGTACTGTGTTCACGCGCGCCCCTACGCGTTTGCGCGAGTCTCTAGCGCCAACTGCTCGGCGATCAACTAAGCTACCAAACAGCACTGATTAGCACGCAGGGTCTCTCGCAATGAGAAACGGACTTTTCATCAGCTATCGTCGTGCAGATACTGAGTGGCAAGCAGACTTTGTCCACGACCGGTGCCGGCGCGCCTACAAGTGGAGGAAGGTCTTCCTGGATTCCGATGCAATCCAAGGTGGCGATGACTTCGTCGATGTTATCGAGTCCGCGCTTTCGGCGTCTAGCGTATGCCTTGTGCTGATCGGACCCGAGTGGTCGCGCAGGAAAGGTGCTGCCGACTCTCTGTTGGAGCGCCCAAATGACGCTGTCACTCTGGAGCTAAGGCTCGCCCTGCGATACGGCCTGCGTGTTCTACCAGTGGTACTCGACGGTGGGCGAATGCCCACGGCCCAAGAGCTCCCCTACGATATCCGTTATTTCGCGGGGCTGCATGCGCTAAAGCTACGATCGTCCGATCGAATCACTGACATCGAGTACATCATTGCCAACGCGCGGACCCCAGTCTCCCAACTGGTACGAGATCCAAGCGTGTTGGGCATGATGGCTTTGGTGGGGCTTGCGTCGATCTCTATGACAGTGCTGTGGGCGGTGCCGGTCCTACAACAGCGAGCCCTTGAGCGGGCGCAGGCCACGCTCACCGATGCCCGATCCGGCACTGCAACGAGCGAAGCAACCGCAGCGGCGCTGCGCACCAAAAGCAAGGCTGGCGTGCTTGCTGACAGCGATCTGACGAGGCTCGATCTGCAGGGGCAGTCGTTGGCGAAGACCGACCTTCCAGGCAGTGATCTCCGCGGCAGTACCCTCGACGGTTCCAACTGGGATCAGGCCGATATGGATGGCACCAAGCTCGACTTTGTCGGCGCATCCGATGCATCGCTACGTGGCGCGAGTCTAGACCGGTCTGAGCACTTCGGTACCGACTACGAAGGGGCTCATCTCGAGGGTGCGAGCTTCGCACGGGCCGATCTTACCTACGCTCGGCTCTTCAGTGCGAATCTCTCGAACGCGAACTTCCGCAATGCGAACCTCACCTACGCAGACTTAAGACAGGCTTCGGTAGGGGGCGCGGATTTCACTGGCGCAATACTCAACGGGGCGTCCCTCTCTGGCGCGAAGGGTCTTGAAAGCGCGATCTTCAGCGGAACCAGTGTCACCAACACCGCTGGGCTAGCACGTGATCTCACCGATGAGCAGGTGTGCGGCTACTTCTTCGAACGCACGCAAGGAGATGGACTGCATTTCCCGAGCACATTGACCAGCAGCGACCATCGCTTCTACCTCAGCCCGTGTCCAAGCCGAGATGAGGCGATGCTGCCGATCGGCGCTAGTCTCAACGAAGTGAGCTACTCGCCGATGAAGACGCTCAAGATTCGCAGACCAAGGGGGTTGGGTGAAAGGGCCTTGGAGGAGCGCGCGCTGGCATCTTACGCGACCGTAAGAATGAGAGACTTCGCTACCCCATCAACGGATCAGGATCAGGCCTATCGAGAACACCTGGAGGCACTGGTGAAAGCAATGCCGCTCGCAGACCTGCCCGCGTCGGTGTGTCTCGGCAATGACTACTTCTCTACACGCCTCCTCGCGTCCTACAGCGAAGGCTCGAATTACGTCGATGGCTTGCGTCTGTACGAAGTGCCCGAAGAGATCATCACAAGTGCTCGACGTCAGCGAGAGCTGGAAGAAGGCAGGAAGCGAGGTATCGATGTCTTCGATAGTGCCGTGTTCCCACTTGGAAAGGTACACCCGGCCTCCCAGGAGGTGGATGAGCGCTATCAGCTGGTGCCTCCCTTGCGCCTCGGTCCGAGGACTGTTGCTGCGTACGACGCGTGGAAGTCGGCAGTCTCTGGAAGGGTGCGACTAGCCATCTGCTTCCAAGCCCGGTCCCAGAAAGCGCGTGGAGTCGCGGGTTATCATCAGCGTTCGAAGCACCCACCCTCGCGGTCCGTGGGTACGGAGTCCGCTTGGGCGTTTCTGCGCGACTCTGATCCAGCGCCAACGCTGGTAACCACCCTGCGAGGGGGAATCGTGACAGCGTTCTTCCTAGACGGAGGATTGCCACCTGCGCTGGTGGATGCCAGCTTTGGTCACAGGGTTAACAACGTGAAACCGCCGTTGGAAGAAAGTGAGCTGTTGAAGCTGACATTGGCAGTCGATCGCGTGGAGCTCATGCTGGAGAGCACGTTGATGCTCGTGTACGCAAAAGTGACGTCCACCGAGCGGGAGCAGGTTTGGGAATGTAGCGGCCGCGTAGCTCCGGGGTTTAAGTTGGCCACGGAGTGTCGCTAGTGTCCTGAGTTAGCAGTTCGTTGATGACTTCGCGGCACCTTTTCGCCCCTGAACACGTTGCTCCTCCTCCCGTGGGACCTGCCACGCTCGTCGTCGCGCCGCGCTCAGGGACAAAAACTCGCCTGCGAATTCATCAACGAACTTCCAACTCAGGACACTAGCCTGGATTATTCATGAGCCAAAAGAGAAGAAGGCCTCGATGTGTTAGAAAGGTGTTACGACACAGCACTTTCGGACACAAAGAAGGCCTTCCAATGGTCGACG
>JBCCWS010000060.1 GCA_039193195.1 Pseudomonadota bacterium | reverse complement strand
CTGTGTTGAACAGTGCACCCTGCGCTGTGGTAACGTCGTCCATTGGAAGGCCTTCTTTGTGTCCGAAAGTGCTGTGTCGTAACACCTTTCTAACACATCGAGGGCCTTCTTCTCTTTTGGCTCATGAATAATCCAGGCTAGTGTCCTGTCCCGTAAGTTCGTTGTAGAAGTCGCACGGGCGTTTTGTTGCTAGGCGCGGCGGGCGGGCGAGCGTGGCAGGCCCCACGGGTGGAGGAGCAACGTGCCTAGGGGAAAAAGTACCCGCGAATTCTTCAACGAACTTACGGGACAGGACACTAGAGACGCCCAGCGCGCGCCCACGATGTTGGGAACCACTTGCCAAAGGTGTGTTGGAGAGCGAATGCGCTTCCATTAGCTACATAGGTGCCGCTCAGGTGAGGTGTGGTGCGGCTTGCGTGAGGTGTCCGAAGTGGACCTGGGATGGCTCCCCGGGACGGGCTCGAACCGCCGACCTAGTGATTAACAGTCCCAAAGCTAGCGGAAAGCCTCGGTTACCCACGGCACCGGACGGTAACAAGATCAGCGCTTTGTGCGCGGTGAAAGTGCCCACAGGTGCCCTCAGTTGCCATCCCGTTTCACACGAACTGTGATGAAAGTGTGATACGCGCGGCCTACTCCGCGCGGACAACGGAGAACACCCATGAGCAACACCACCGAAGACTACGTCATCCGGCTTTCGCCGGAAGCCGTCGAAGACATCCGCGCTCGCCTGCGGGCCGCGACCGAGGCCATCACCCAAATCGACATGATGCTGAAAGCTGCCGAGGATGGCGTGGCGGTCAGTCGCCTTGCCAAGCAACGCATGGAGGAAGCTGGGCTGGGAGGTGATGAGAAATGAGCGCATCACCTAAGACGGACACTCCTGACGTTACCAACGGCGCCGGCGCGGTGATGACCTACGCCGAAGCTGCCGACTTGACCGTGAGTGAGATCGCTCGCGACGGGATTGCGATCGTGCGTGATGAGCGCGAGAAGAGCCTGGTTGAGTTCATGCGCGGCGATCGAAGCTACGACCTAACCTCACAGCAGGCTGAGGAGCGTAAGCAAGAGGAATCGCTTGAGGAGATGGGCAGGCTGACCCGCAGAGCCCGGAAGCTCACCTTCGCACTGACCGCCCTGATGGAGACGAGCGCCGTCGTCGCGGTTGTCGAGCAGACAGGCCTCGGTAGCCAGGTGGCCGATGCTATCGGCTACCGTCGCAGTCTGAACGATCAGCTGATGAGCGATCTAGCGCCGGTACTGGCCGAAGTGGCGGACTCCTACAGCGGCCGCATTTCGGACACGCTCAACGACCTCGAAAAGCTCATAAAGTCGGAGGGCGCTAGCGATGAGCAGTGATCCGATCCCGACTGATCCGGCCGCGCGCAAAGCTCAGTATGACGCCCGCATGCAAGCCATCACCGATGAGGTGCAGGCGCTGGGCGAGCTGGGGCTGCAGGTGAAGCAGGACGAAGAGCAGCGCGAGCTAATTGAGGCCCTAGACGTGCTAGATGAGCGAAAGCGTCGGCGCGCACTGGAGTGTATTCGCAGCGGGGACTTCATGAGACCTCGGCTGATTCGCGAGGAGCCACCCTCTACCCTCGAAGAGGTGCTCGCGGGACTGAACCACCACGCCCACCGGATCTCCCAAGCACTGGAGACAATCAAGCTCCACATGGACCACGACGAAGGGGTGGGGCCGCACAGCATTGCGATCAGCCACGAGGTGGCGTATCGCAGCGCGGGTGAGGTGTTCGAGCTACACGACGCGCTTGCTGCGATCGTAAGGGCACAGGAGGGAACCGATGCGCAGTGAGATACGCCTCCCCGGCACCTACGACAGCTACCTGCGGTCGCCGCACTGGCAGACAACCCGGCGAATCGCCCTGGTGGACGCCTTCCACCGCTGCCGGGTGTGCAACTCGGACGAGCGGCTAGAGGTGCACCACCGGACGTATGAGCGGCTTGGGCGGGAGCATCCGTCAGACCTGACGGTGTTGTGTCGGGAGTGCCATGAGCTGTTTCACGAGCGTCGCAGGGCAGTGACCCGGCAATTGCGGCTTCTCCATTGACCAGCGGAATTGGGCTCGGCCTACCAGCCGAGCCCTCTCCAAGTAACACAGGCGATTGACGTCTCCTCATCTGTAGCGTACTCTCGGCACTCTTACAAAGTGTGACGGTTAACTTAGCCATGAAACTCCCCTCTGCGACGCAGCAACGTATTCTCGAGTTGCTATGTGGCGAGCCGAACGGCTTGTACGGTTTAGAGTTAGTGCGTGCTTCCGAGGCCGATGACGGGCCGAGGCTCAAGCGTGGCACCGTGTACGTGCTGCTTGATCGGCTTGCTGAAAGCAATTGGGTGAGGTCTCGCGAAGAGCGTGGACCAGCAGCCGCTGGCGGCCTTCCTCGTCAGCGATTTTCAATCACTGGGGAGGGCAGGCGAGCGCTTGAAGCGCGTCAGGTCGCCTCGGCAGTGCTTCAGGGGGAAAGGGGATGAACGAGGATAAAGATCCCAAACAAATCTCCTACGAAGAGCTTATCCAAAGTCTCGAGGAGGATGCTACGTGGGAGGTGCGGCAATCAGGTATCGAAGCCCGTAGGATTTACCTTGGCAAGTACTTCAAGCTCAGTTCCCTCGACGGTAGGACAATCGCGAGGGGGAGAAAGATCATTTCAGGTGGTGACGCTAAAGGCCTCGATACCCGGCGCGTTGCCATTCCGCCGGGCCACCGCGCTTTAAGCTTGCTAGAGACCTTTCTGGGAAAGCGGAACGTCGAACGCATCTTTAGAGATATCATTTGTGACATGCGCGAGGAGTACCTCGATGCGCTGGGGCGACGGAAGGTATGGGAAGCACGACTCTCTATTACTCGCGGCTACTTCTCGCTCGCATCCGCGCTCGGGCTATGGAGTGCTGGGAAGGCGCTTCGCTCACTTATCGGCGATTGGTTTACCAAACGCGGTGATTAGTCCGGCGCTCCCCGCTGCGCCAGCGCCTCTAGGCTGTAGTTCTGCTGCTGCAGGTAAGGGTGCTGACCACCGGGGACCGGCCCCAGGTTGAGCCGAGCTCGCGCCTCGTCCGGTGCGAGCACGCCAGCCCCTACCGCCTTAGCCAGGCTCTCGATGTGGCTGGCCGTATCCATGCGGAAGAGTCCGTCGAGGTCGAGCTGCACGCGGTGATCCGCGGGCACGCGTAGCCCGTCTGCGAGAGAGGCCTCGTAGTCCTCGATGAGAGACTGCAGGCACTGCGTGTAGTACTGCACGCTCAGCGCATTCACGTTGTTGTAGGTAGGCTGCGGCCCCACGCCGACCATGTGAGCGGGCACGTGGAACGTTGAGCAGACTGTCTCCGCTGACCACCGCAGGTGCTCGATAGCTTGGGCATCGACGGCTGACATTCGCATCGGCTCGAACTTCAAATCGTCGCTGACGACTGCGATTCGGCCCGCGTTGCCACCCGAGAAGTTCTCCTCCCACTGAGCTTTCAGATTTTCTGCGGTCTCCTTCGGGATCGGCCCGGGGGCCACAAGGATTCCCCCAGGTGCTGAGTTGTTGGCGAAGAAGCTCTTCGCGTTCGCCTCGAGGTTGAGACCTAGCCGCGACGCGGTGGCGCTGGCGTACAGCGGTGATAGGCCGACGAGGGGGTGAAACAGGCAGTTCCAGCGGTCGTGGATGATCTCTCGAGCCGGAACAGTGATGTCCTCAGGGAGCCCATCCAGACGACTCTGGGCGAGCTGGTAGAAGACCTCACCGCCGTCGGAGATCAGCGGCGTGACGCAATCGGGGCGAAGCAGGTTTAGCGCGACGACCCGGCCGCGGGAGTTGGATCGCTTCAGCGCGTAGGCGTTGCCGTGCAGCAGCTTCGACTCGATCCAGTGTTGCTGGAACCTGCTCGGTAGCTGGTACGGATTCGGGCGTGTCAGGGTCGGGTACTGGTCGGCCGATACCTCCTGCCAGATGCGGCCCTGGCGGGCCTGCAGCATCGGCCGCAGCTTGGCGATATCGGAGCTGATCAGGCTGACGCATGCGAACACCGCGCTGTGAGCCAGGACGGCGTCTGACGACGAATAGGCGGCATCGGCTTGCCACGCACCTGGTTGCCAATCGTGGATCGGAAACCAGCCGCGGCCGTCGTCAGCCGACTGCAGCGCCTTCTTCTTCCGCTTCTTGCCGAAGGGCCACACCTTAGGCAGCTGCGCCGTAGTTTGCGCCGGTGAGGTAGGCCACCGCGGAGGCGCGGCGCTTCGCGAAGTTGAGGCTGCGCACCACCTTAATCGCGGTCGACTCGGACTGGAACATGCTGACCATGTTGGCCGAGGCGGCGGTCGGCGCCTGGGTATCGCCCGTCGGGGCCGTGTCCATTTCGATCATCGCATCTCGACTCATCGAGACCTGGATGCCTCCGTCCCCGATCTTGTAGATGTCACTCGGCTTCAGGAGGATCATGCGGTCGGTCGCCACGTTGTCGCCCGTGACGACCCGGTCGCCAAGCAACATGCCACCGTCGGTGTTCAGCTCGGCGAACTCGAACTGATTGAGGTCGTTTGTCATCAGCGAGATGGCCTTCGCCAACACCGGCGGCATCACCAGGACCAGGCCGCTCGCGTTCTTGGCGGTGATGAATGGCGCGTACAGCGCCTTGATGTCGTTTCGCAACGCGTCGCCGTCGGTACCGGATGACGTGATCGCGGTCAGTCCGTTCAGGAGCCCGGCAGGGCTCACGTCGGTGACTTCTGCTACGTCGCTCAAGAACGTGTTGTCGATTCGCTGGGAGGCCGCCTCCACCAGGGCGTCGCGGACGAGGGCCTCGGCGGCCGGGCTCGAGTCGCGGAGCAGCTCGTTGGACACCACCGCCAGGGCGGCCGCCTTCAGGGGCTTCAGGGTAACGTCGTCGAAGTCCATGGCGGTGACCGGGATGGCCTTGGACTCGCCCACCCAGTACCCCGTGCCGGCGCCGTCCTGGCCCTTGATCGTGACGTTCGCTGGCACCTCGCGTAGCGGCAGCTGATTGAACACCGTCACCGAGTTCAGGTACTCGATGAAGTCTCCGGTGAACCGGTTGTTCGCCGTAACGAGCTCCGAGCCCCATTCGCCGGTGCCGGATCCCCCACCTTCGACCGCCGCCTTGACGTACTCGACGATCTGCGGGTCGGATCGTCCCCAGCGGGACTTGGCGATGCCGATGGGGGAGACGTTGTCCAGTTGGGCGGCCGCACGAGCGATCACCGCGCGGGTGAAGGACTGCCCGGCGAAGTGCTCGCCGCGGGTGCGATTCTTGATGACGGACGGTGCCGTGGCGGTTCGCATCTCTTCGTTCTCCAGGCCCTTCAGTCGGGCGTGAGTGGCTTCGAGGTTCTCGATCTCGTCCGTCAGCGTGTCGAACTCGACGATCTCGTCGCTATTGAATGAGCGCTCGCCTTCCGTGGAGCGCTGCACGAGCGCGTCGCGCTCTCGCCGCTTGGTCTCAAGCGTGTATTCCACGTCCTCGAGGTGGTCTCCGAGGTTCAGCATCTATGCCCCCTTTGGTGGGTCATTTTGGAACCGGGGCGCAATAGCCTCGCCACACAAACGGAGTATGTCTTCAGCCGAATAGACGGGCTCAAAGTCGGTGTAGAACGCCTCAAGCACGCGACGCATCGCGGCCTGCACTTCGCGGCCGTCAAGATCAGGGTAGCTTCCGATCAGGTTGTTCAGCGCGAGGGTGAATCTTTCAGCTTCGGTTCCCATTAGCTTCTATCCTAGCGGTACGTTGTGGCTGTGAAAATTGAGAGATGTAGCGCGTTGTCGCACGTTGTCACACTTCAGAAGTGCTCGGCGACCGAAGTCAGTCTGTAGAAGCGCCTGTTCGCCCGAACGATGAACTCGAACTGATTCGCTCCACGCTCGACCCGCTTCCTGAGGGTCGCTCGACTAACGTCGAGCAGCTCGGCCAAGTGTTTCTCGGCAAGATAGCCGCCAGGGGCGACAGGCAGGCCCAGTTTCGCTATCGCGTCGTCTAGGCGCGCTTGCCCCTCATCCGACAGCGGTCGACCGCAGTGAGGGCATGTCCTTTCGTTCAATCGCATCAGTCGAAGTACGTAGCGGCGATCTTGGCCTGCGTATCGTCTTCTGTTTCCTTGGGGTTGGGTTTGACGCGTACGCGAGCGGACGGGGTGAAGCCGAACTCAGCGAGCATCTTGCGAGCGTCATCCCAGAACTTTCGGACCAGATCGACCTCGACGCTTGGTCGCTGCGTCCCCTGCTTGGTTTCCTGCGTGTAGGCAGAGAACCCCACTTCCTGGACCCGTCTCCTCAGCTCCTCGGCCGCAGTGCGGTAGTGACCCCAGGCTTCGCAGTACTGCGCCAGCGCGGCCCTATCGATACGCGAGATCAACCCCAGCGCATGGAGCTCGGGTGTGATCTCGTGCCACTCCTCGAGGGCATACCCCTCCAGGAACGCTGGGGGGTCGGGAATCTCAACCGGCACCAGGTCCGTCTCAGTCTCCTGCTGATCCCTCGTGCGGGGCTTGGTGCCCTTGATTCGGTGGATGTTGGCCGGGAGCGGCTTCCGTCCTCGTGCGCCCATCAGCTGCCTCCTTGGACCTGGGATAGTTTTTTTTCGAAATTTGCATTTGTGAAAACGGAGGTTGGGGAGCGGTCTTCCAGACATCGCCGTTGGACTTTCGGAACACCCCCCTCCGGATGAGTCACGCAGCACCCGCAGTGGGAGAGGCCATGGGAGGCCGCCAGTCGACGAACCGCATCTGACGGGGATGCCAGGAGAGTTTGATGAGGCCCTCGCCGCCATGTCGGTTCTTAGCCACGCTGAGGTAGGCGGTGCCCGGGTCGTAGTCACCGTAAACGCTCGGGCGGTACAGGAACGAGACGACATCCGCCTCCGCCTCGAGCGTGCCGCTCTCAGCTAAATCAGACAGCCCAGGCATACGTCCCATCTCGTTGCCGTTCATCGGGCGGGTATCGATCGTGCGACTAACCTGGGCCAGCGCCAGCACTGCAATGTCGAGCTCTCGGGCCAGCGCCTTCAGACGCTGAGCGATCTCGCCAATTTCCAAGCGCTTCGCTTCTGTCACGGTGCCACGAACCCGCTGCAGATAATCGAGGATCACCACGCGTGCACCCTCGCGCTGGTGAGCTTCGCGGACGCTGGTCTCCACGTCCTCGATCGAGGGAGCAGGCCTATCGTCAATCGTGATTGGGAGCGTACCTAGCCGGCCTGCCGCGTCCCTCAGGGCCTCGTGATCGATGCCCCTACCTGTGCGGATGCTCGCGACGTTTACCCTGCGGTCCAGCAGCGCCATCGCACGTTGGGCCAGCTGAATACCAGACATCTCGGCGCTGACGATGAGCACCGGGGTTCCCTGCGTGGCCATGT
Source organism: Pseudomonadota bacterium (assembly GCA_039193195.1). Lineage (NCBI taxonomy): Bacteria > Pseudomonadati > Pseudomonadota > Pseudomonadota bacterium. Next base: position 21,464 of record JBCCWS010000060.1, on the reverse strand, counting down.
GCACACCCAGCTGCACGCCGAGCGCCGTCTTCCCCATGCGAGGCCTCGCGGCCATGATCGTGAGATCTCCCGGATGCAGCCCTCCCGTTCCAGCATCGAACTTCGAAACGCCTGTGCTGATGCCTTGGCTCCCGCGGGTAGCGAGCACTACGGCCTGCAGCGCGGCATCTCCCAGAGGCTTGATTCGGTCTGCACGATGGGCCCGTGTGAGCCCCTCTAGACGCTTCCTGGCCAGGCGCGCATCGGCGCCATTCGCTAGGTCAGCTGCAATCTGACGGCATTCGCGCGCCTGCCACCCGGCGTGAACGATTGCGGCATACGCGGGCGCGTTGGTTGGTGGCGGTGCCGCCATCTGGCACTCCACGAGCGCGGCGAGGTGGATGCCACCAATGCGGTCGGCGACCGTGACCGCGTCGACGCCCACGCCGTCCCGCACCATCTCGCGGATGGCGTCCATGGCTGCGCCGTGATCGGGGTTCGCGAAGTGGTGGGCGGCCAGGTCACCCGGAGGCAGGCAGTGGGGATCCTGGAGGAGGGCGCCGACAACGGATGCCTCGGCTTCCCGGATCACTTCCGGTCTCGGGGGCTCAGTCATCGCCGAACTCCCCAGGCACGCGGTCGCCGTTTCCGTTCGTCAGTACCCGCTGAGCGGGGCGACGCGAGTCGCGCCGCCGCTTCCCTTCCTTACAGGTTCCATACGCGCGCACGTCGTTCACACTACGAGTGCACGAAGGTAACACTACGTCTTCTGTAGTGTGATCTGGGGTAACACTTGTAGTGTGAAGCACGGTCACACGTGCTCGCCCCTTGCGAAGGCCAGTTCGTGTGATTGCACCTGCCTTTTGGAGCGCGGTTTGGGCCTGGATTACGGCCCGACGACTCAGCCGAAGTTGGCTTTCGAGCGTGGTGTTGGATGGCCAGACTTCGAGGTCACCGTGTCCGCCGCTCGCGTAGGAAGCCATGGCGATAAGCACCAATTTCTGCGTCGCGGTCACCCCCTCGAAGTTGAGCGCCCAAGTCATGGCTGATCCCGACACTGGCGCGCAGCCTCCGCTGCCATGGCCGCTTCGAAATCGCGTCGGCGCTCCGAGCGTGCGGCATAGACCAAGACGCGCACCTCGTTGCGCTCGTGAGGTGACAGAGTCGCCACCGGGCGCGATGCGATGTGCGTCAGCCGTGTTGCGAGTGGGCCAGGACCGGCGGTCCTGGCCAGCAGTCGGCTAGCCGCGAAGAGCCGATCGGAAGCGGGCCGCCGGGTGCTTGCTAACGTGCGCGCTTGGCGCTCCAGCGTCGCGTAGAACGCCAGTTGGTCAGTGCGCGCCCGAAGGCAGCAACCATCGCCAGTGGCTTGGGCGGGGGAGCGTTCGCTCATTGCGGAACCGGTAGCGCGCGAGCATCGGCGCTCTGGCATCAGGCCGTTTCTCGCATCTCAGCCATGATGGCCATAAAGCGCGCCTCATCGATGAGGCGGCGGCCGTCGATCGTCACGACAGCCTCATACAGCTTCTTTCGCCGGCCATGACGTTCGGCCTCGTGCACGATGTGTCGCCAGGCCTTAGGAGAGGGCCACGGATGGTGGTCGCCGAACTGAGCGAGTGGGATATAGGTGGTTCTCGACATGGTTCCTCAAGGTCCGTGGTGTGCCTGAGGATGACTCTATCTGCTAGAGAGTGACTGGGTGAGAAACCGTCAAGATCGGCACAGTTAGGGCTACAGGTCGGTGCGTCTGAATCGAGGGCTGTCTGGCATCCCGAATTGGTACAGCTTAGTGAGTCGGCCGATAGCGGAATCGACTGCCATCGGGCTCCTAGTGTCCCAGGAGCGTGCACTTCCTCCGCGTGCGCTGCTGAATCGGTCAAGCTCCCACTCGGTGCGCAAGTCCTCGGCGGCGACTAGCGCGTCCTCCACCCAAGCTCCGATCGACACTAGGCAACTCAGCACACTTGAGGACTTCAGTTGACCTACTATCGGCCCCACTAGGTGTAACACGGGCTGAGTAGGGCGCCATACTCTAACGAGCCAGTTGTCGAGCTGTTGCTCTGACATTCCCTTGGCGCGAAGAATCTCCGTCGGCAGCATGTTGTGCTCAAGGCAATCAAGAAGCAGTTCGAAAGCATCCCAACGCTCAGTGAGCTTCTTGTCTAGCCTGGTTAGTGCGCGTTGCATAGTGCGGGCGGGGAGAAGGTTGCGGGTCTTGCTGAATTGGGGATTTCGAGTTCTGGAGTAGCGCCGGGCAAGTCCGCAAAGCATTGCCTTGATTGTGTGCTCCAAGGCGCCGGGCGTTGCTTCTGGGTCAGCCACAACCGCAATCAGCCAGCACGTTTTGACTTGATCCGAAGTAGACAATGCAGCCGAGAGGAAAGGAGTGGCTACGTGCACATGGGCAACGCGGTCACTCACAGCTTGAACTTCTCCGTCATGCGATCGATCACCGAACGAGAATGATCGGTGCTGAGGTGGCTGTAGCGCTTCACCATGGCCGTCGTCTTGTGGCCAAGGATCTTCGCTATCTCCAGCTCCGTAGCCCCGCTCATTGCGAGATAGGAGCCGGTGCAGTGCCGCAAGTCGTGCCAGCGGAAATCGTCGATTTCGGCTTCCTCGAGGGCAGCCTGAAACGGCTTGCGCTGGAGCCCATCGGTAGGTTTCAAGCCGTTTCGCGATGGGAACACGTAGTCGTCGGGGGCGATGAAGCGCGAGCTGCCGTGCCAGCTCTTGAGGGCGTCCAGGGCCTGACCCCGCAGCACTAGCGTGCGCGGTTCCTCGTTCTTGGTCGCCCCGCGGCGCAGCTGCGCTGTGCCTTCCTTCAGGTCCACATCGCGCCAGCGCAAACCGAGCACCTCCGCCTGGCGGCCGCCGGTGCACAGGGCGATGAGCACCGCCGGGTACAGCATCGGGTTCTTGCTCCGACGGCACGCTTCCAGGAACCGTGCGCGCTCGTCCTCTGACAAGTAGCGGTCCCGCCCCGGCGGCTCCTTCTCCTTGCGGACCTGGGACGCGGGGTTCGTTTCGAGTAGGTGCCAGTCCCGGTGGCATTTGGCCAGCAGCGCGGACCAAGCGGCCAGATGTCGGTTCACGCTGGCGGCTGATGGCTTGCGGCCCGAGCGCACCCCTTCGGTGCGGGCCAACTCATCGCGCAGTTCTGCCAGGCGGGCAGGGGTGAGCCGAGCTAGGGGTAGGGCACCGACACGCTCGACCAGCCACCCGATGTGTTTTCGTCGAGCTGCCGCCGACCGTAGCTTCGGCAGGGCTTCACTGAAATAGCGTTCTGCTGCTTGGGAGACGGTCCAGCGTTCGGCGTCCGAAGCAGCCGCATAGTGGCCCCGTCGGATCTGCTCCTCTCGACGGTAGGCCCATCGCGAGGCGTCGCGCTTGCTATCGAAGGTGGCTGACTGCGGCTTGACCCCGCTGAGCCGCACCACAGCTTGCCAGGTGACCTTGCCGGTGCGCTTGCTCTTGCACTTCCTGATGGTTGGCATGCCGAGAGAATATACAGCGCCCAGGGCAGTCTCGGGAACAGCCGGAAGTCGCAGGGTCCTTGACAGGCACTGCGATACGCATGTGATATGGGGCGGTGAACGGAAGGAGCTGAGAGGGCTTCGGTGAGCTAACTTCTTGTTTTTGTTGGCTCCCCGGGACGGGCTCGAACCGCCGACCTAGTGATTAACAGTCACCCGCTCTACCAACTGAGCTACCGGGGAATACCAGAGCTGCGAGAGAACCTCGCGAGCCGCGTAGTGTGGTGCGACGCACCCCAGAAGTCAAGGCTCCCAAGCCCTAGCCAGGGAGTGGGAAAACCGGTGTCGCGCCGGTGGCTCAGAGTCTATGTTCAGCGCCGGGGTATGGCGCCGCGAAGTGTGGTCCAGCGCACAGCCCGCGTGCCTGCCGCGGGCGCAAGCTCCGGGGTCTGATTCAATGCTGACCCCGTGAGGTCCTAATGGCGCCTTGGCAGACTCGTATGCAATTCGCCCCGTGCTGCTGGACTGCTGCCGCCCTCTTAGTCTCTTTGACGACTCTGTCAGGCTGCGAGAGCTTTCGTGTGATGGACTGCGCAACAACCGATTGGGAGGCCCGGGGGGCCGCCGACGGGGCTGCGGGCGCCGACCCGGCTGTGCTGAGGCGCTACCGGTCCGTATGCGAGCGCCAGGGCGCTGATGTGGATCTCGTGGCTTACCGCGTTGGGACCGCGGCGGGCCTGCGCCGGTACTGTGTGGTGCAGACCGCCTTCGCCTTAGGTGCAGAGGGCGCTGAGCTGTTCAGGGGATGCCCCGAGGACCTCGCCGACGTTTTCACGCAAGCCTACGCGGACGGGCGACAAGCCTACGAGGCCGAGCAGGTGGCGCAGTCGCTGGGCCAGCAAATACGCTACAAGCGGCAAGAGCTCGATGCTGTTGAGGTCGACTTGGAGGCTGCCCAGATCAAGGTGCGTGCAGCCGGGCTGACGCTGGCGGAGCGGGCCGACTGGCTCGCCACGGGCAACGGATTGGTTCGCCAGCGGCAGCTACTGGAGCGCGAACTTGCGGACCTTCAGGGCCAGTTGACCACCACCCAGTCGCTTCTCGTGCAGGCGGCGCAAGGCGACCCGGCTGATTGATGAGCCGCTGGCCCTTCACGTCCCGGTAAGCACGCTCGCGATGCGATTGACGGCTTCGCGCAGCACGTCGACGCTAGTCGCGTAGGACACGCGCACGTGACCGGGCGCGCCGAAGGCAGATCCCGGCACCACCGCCACACCGGCATGCTCGATCAAGCGCTCGCAAAGACCGATATCATCTTCGATTCCGGCCAGACCCGCGATCGCCTCGCGAAAGTCAGCGAAGGCGTAGAAGGCGCCGCCGTTGGGTTCGCAGGCTACGCCGGGTAGGCCATCGAGGGCGTGCACGACGAAGTCGTGGCGCTCCTTAAACGCCCGACACATGGCCTTAACGCAGCCGAGTCCGCCCTCCAGCGCTGCCACTGCAGCCGCCTGAGAGATTGAGCTGGGCCCGGACGTCGACTGTCCCTGAACCTTGACCATTGCGCGTACGAGGGTCGCAGGGCCGGCAGCGTAGCCGATGCGCCAACCGGTCATTGCGTACGCCTTCGAGACGCCGTTCACGACAAGCGTGCGGTCGGCGAGGGCAGGGCATGTGTTCAGAATGTTCTTGAACGGTTCGTCGGCCCAACGGATGTGCTCGTACAGGTCATCGGTCAACACGGCCACCTTAGGGTGGCGCAGCAGCACCTCGGCGAGGGCGGCGAGCTCCGCCTCGCTGTACACCGCCCCGGTGGGATTGGAAGGGCTGTTCAGCACGAGTAGACGGGTTCGCGGCGTGATCGCGCGTTGCAGTTGCGCGGGAGTGATGCGGAAGCCCGCCTCGGGACCTGCGGCAATGATCACCGGCTCGGCGTCCGCCAGTAGCGCCATGTCCGGATAGGACACCCAGTACGGTGCCGGGATGATCACCTCGTCGCCGGGGTCGAGTAGCGCCTGGAAACAGTTGTAGATCGCTTGCTTGCCGCCGCTGCTCACCGCAATCTCGTCGCGCGAATACCTGAGCGTATTCTCGCGCACAAACTTAGCGATGATCGCGTCCTTGAGCGCTCGCGTGCCGTCGACGGCGGTGTACTTGGTGTCGCCGCTTGCGATCGCTTCGGTCGCCGCTTTCTTGACGTGCGCAGGGGTGTCAAAATCCGGCTCTCCCGCGCCGAGACCGATCACGTCGCGCCCCTCGGCCCGCATCGCGGCCGCCTTGGCCGTGACCACGACCGTTTGCGACGGCTTCGCGCGCGCAACGCGCGCCGACAGCTCGATTCCCATATGGCGATCCCCGATTCGCTGCCCCAGAGAGGCCCGATGGTAGAGCAAGTACGAGACGACCCCAATGGACGCGCTCGCGGTGTGGCTGCGGACGATCCACGTCACCGGCACCTGGATGTGGCGGTGGCGCCCTACCGGCTCACGGGCAAGCGCTTCGACCTAGCCGCCACCTACGAGCCCGCGGGCGATCAACCGGCGGCGATCACCGAGCTTGTGGAGGGGGTCGATGCGGGGCTTGCGCGCCAGACCCTGTTGGGCGTGACCGGTTCCGGCAAGACCTTCACCGTGGCCAACGTAATCCACGCGGTGCAGCGCCCGACCCTGATCCTCGCGCACAACAAGACGCTGGCGGCGCAGCTCTATGGCGAAATGCGCGACTTCTTCCCCAACAACGCGGTTGAGTACTTCGTCTCCTATTACGACTACTACCAACCGGAAGCGTACGTGCCCGCGTCGGACACTTACATCGAGAAGGACGCTTCGATCAACCAGCACATCGAGCAGATGCGCCTGTCTGCGACCAAGGCCCTGCTCGAGCGACCGGACGCGATCATCGTCGCTACCGTCTCGGCGATCTACGGTCTCGGCGACCCAGGCTTGTACTTAGGGATGGTGTTGCACCTCGTGCGAGGCGACACGATCGATCAGCGTGAGATCCTGCGGCGGCTAGCGGAGATGCAGTACACGCGCAACGAGGTGGAGCTGCGGCAGGGGACCTACCGGGTGCGCGGCGATGTGATCGATGTCTTTCCGGCGGAATCCGAGCTTCAGGCCGTTCGCGTAGAGCTATTTGACGATGAGATCGATTCGCTCGCGTTCTTCGATCCGCTAACGGGCGAAGTGCTGCGTAAGGTACCGCGGCTCACGATTTACCCCAAAACCCACTACGTCACCCCCCGCGATGTGCTGCTGCAGGCGGTGGACAAGATAAAGGTCGAGCTGCGCGAGCGCTTGAACCAGCTCTACGACGCCAACAAGCTGGTCGAGGCGCAGCGCCTAGAGCAGCGCACCATGTTCGACATCGAGATGATCAACGAGCTCGGCTACTGCTCGGGGATCGAGAACTACTCACGTTACCTTTCAGGGCGCGAGGCGGGACAAGCACCCCCTACGCTATTCGACTATCTGCCCGCGGATGCGCTGCTGATCGTGGACGAGTCGCACGTGACCATTCCGCAGCTGGGCGCCATGTTTCGCGGCGACCGTTCGCGAAAGGAGACCCTCGTCGAGTACGGGTTCCGGCTACCCTCAGCGCTCGACAATCGGCCGCTCAGGTTTGACGAGTGGGAGCAATTGGCGCCGCAGATGCTGTTCGTTTCGGCGACGCCGGGCCCTTACGAGAAGGCCAACGCGGATCAAACCGTCGAGCAAGTGGTCCGACCGACCGGGTTAATCGATCCGGTCATCGACGTTCGCCCGGTGGCCAGCCAGGTGGACGACGTCCTGTCGGAGATCAATCAGCGCGCAGCGGTGGAACAACGCGTTCTGATCACCACGCTCACCAAGCGAATGGCGGAGGATCTCACCGAGTACCTGAGCGAGCACGGCGTGCGTGTGCGCTACCTGCACTCCGACATCGACACGGTGGAGCGCACTGAGATCATTCGCGATCTGCGTCTAGGCAAGTTCGACGTGCTCGTCGGCATCAACTTGCTGCGCGAGGGTTTGGATATGCCGGAGGTGTCGCTGGTGGCGATTCTCGACGCAGATAAGGAGGGCTTTTTGCGCTCGGAGGGCTCGTTGATCCAGACGATCGGCCGTGCGGCGCGCAACGTCGACGGCAAAGCGATTCTCTACGCCGACAAGATGACCGGCTCCATGGCCCGCGCGATCGAGGAAACGGAGCGACGGCGTGAGAAACAGGTCGAGTTCAACAAGGCAAATTCGATTACGCCGCAAACCGTACGCAAGGCGGTAGCCGACATCATGGAGGGGGCTTACCCAGGGGGCGGGCGTGGCCGGGATCGCCGGCGCGGTGGGAAGGAAGCCAACGACAAGTACGCCAAGATGGCGCCGGAGCAGTTGGCAAAGGAGATCGACAAGCTCGAGAAGCAGATGCTCAAGCACGCCCGCGAGCTGGAGTTCGAAGAAGCCGCGAAACTGCGTGATCAGATCGATCGCATGTCCAAGTCCGGTCTGGGCCTGCAGCCGGGGCCGGGCGGCTAGCACTCAACGCGATCCCATCTCCTTGTGCAGTGCACTCATCCTTGAATGCCTCAGGAGGCGTATTTTTGGTTCTCCAGGCTAACTGCAGTACCCTCCTTAGCGCACCACACATTTTCGGACACAAGCCCTAAAACGGCTCGAGAAATGGCGGCCTGAGGGCCGTCTGCACCGCTGTTCGTACGGGTTATTACGTATGTGGAATCCGGCTTTCCGTGCTGATGGAGTTGGATCAGGGCGCCATATCATCGGCAACGCATAACCATCCATGTGGGAGGGATCATGGGATCAAGACAACACGATGTGACGGTGCGTGGCGGGCTCGGCCTGCTGGCAGTTAGCATCTTCGCCTGCTCAGCGCAGGCCGCAGCACCCGTTACCGACTCGGCCATCGTGACCGACGCCGACACGACGGGGGACGTCGTCAGCTACGGAATGGGCACGAGAGGACAACGCTACAGCCCCCTCACGCAGATCAACTCCAACAACGTCGGGGGCATGGTGCCGGCCTGGGCTTTCTCCTTCGGAGGTGAAAAGCAGCGCGGTCAGGAGTCTCAGCCCCTGGTCCACGACGGCAAGATCTTCGTCACTGGTTCTTACTCGCGGCTATTCGCAATCGATGCCCGTACCGGTGAGGAACTGTGGCAGTACGAGCATCGTCTGCCCGATGGAATCCTGCCCTGCTGCGATGTGGTGAACCGTGGCGCGGGTCTCTACGACGACCTGGTGATCTTCGGCACCCTGGACGCGCAGATCGTCGCCCTCAACCAGGACACCGGTAAGGTGGTCTGGAAAGAGCGCATCGACGACTACAAGGCAGGCTACTCGCAGACGGCAGCCCCGTTGATCGTCAAGGGCATGGTCATCACCGGTGTGTCCGGCGGTGAGTTCGGCATCGTCGGGCGTGTGGAAGCGCGCGACGCCAAGACCGGCAAGATGGTCTGGAGTCGTCCTACCGTCGAGGGCCACATGGGCTACTTGAACGGTGAGGAGAACGGCATCAGCGGCGGCGCGGCCAACAAGACCTGGCCGGGCGATCTCTGGAAGACCGGCGGTGCGGCCACCTGGAACGGCGGCACCTACGATCCTGACGTTGACCTGATCTTCTTTGGCGCTGGCAACCCGGCACCGTGGAACGCTCACATGCGTCCGGGTGACAACCTGTTCTCCACCTCCACCGTGGCGATCGATCCGGACGACGGCAAGATCAAGTGGCACTTTCAGTACACCCCGAACGACGGTTGGGATTACGACGGTGTGAACGAGACGGTCTCCTTCGACTACAAGAAGCGCCGCAAGACCATCAAGGCCGCTGGCCACGCAGACCGCAACGGCTTCTTCTACGTGCTCAATCGCAAGAACGGAAAGCTCCTGAATGCCTTCCCGTTCGTCGATCGCGTGGACTGGGCCGAGGGCATCGACCTGAAGACGGGTCGTCCCATCGAGACGGGCCTGCGCCCGGGAGATCCCGCCGATAGCGCTGACGGTAAGAAGGGTAAGGATGTGTTCGTCGCACCTTCTTTCCTTGGCGGCAAGAACTGGATGCCGATGGCCTACAGCCCTGACACCGGTTACTTCTACGTGCCGACCAACGAGTGGGGCATGGACATTTGGAACGAGCCAGTCGCCTACAAGCGTGGGGCTGCGTACCTAGGCGCTGGCTTCACCATCAAGCCTGTATTCGACGACTACATCGGCGCCCTGCGCGCCTTTGATCCCGTGACCGGCGAGAAGGTGTGGGAAGCGAAGAACCAGGCGCCTCTGTGGGGTGGTGTGATGAGCACCGCGGGCAATCTAGTGTTCACCGGTACGCCCGAGGGCTACCTGAAGGCCTTCGACGCCAAGACGGGTGAGGAGCTGTGGAAGTTCCAGACCGGTTCCGGCGTGGTTGGCTCGCCGATCACTTGGGAGATGGACGGTGACCAGTACGTGGCGGTGGCCTCGGGCTGGGGTGGTGCCGTGCCCCTGTGGGGTGGCGACGTGGCGAAGACGGTCAAGTACTTGAACCAGGGCGGTAGCCTGTGGGTGTTCAAGCTACCCTCGACGGTCCGCGCTGCTAGCAGCAACTGAGTGAAGCGATGTGAGTTGCACCGGGAGGCAGAGCCTTCCGGTGCGCTCACGACCAAAGAAGTCTGTGGGAAATGGGGCCCTTTGGGTTGCTCGCAAGGCGACTCGGGGCAAGCAAGAGGATGATGAAGATCATGAAGCGTAAGGCTGCAGCATTCACCGCGGGGGCGGTCGCGGTCGCGGCCCTGACAACCGTGGCGTTCGGGCACGGCGACGTCACGCCGCAAGCTGTCGACACCTCCCATCTGCCCCAACTGGGTGAGGAGTGGCTCGAAGCAAACCCCTTCGAGGGCAACGAGGCGGCGATTGAACTCGGCTCCTCTGCCTACAATCAGAACTGCGCGCGCTGTCATGGCCTGGGCGCTGTAAGCGGCGGAATCGCGCCGGATCTTCGCGAGTTGCCGGGGGACGCCGAGGGCGATGAATGGTTCATCTACCGAGCGCGTAACGGAGCCATTCGCAACGGCATCACCTACATGCCGAAATTCGAGGGCATCCTCAGTCAAGAGGCCCTGTGGTCGATTCGAGCCTGGCTCGTGACCAAGGCTGTGGAGAGCTAACGCCTTGCTTCGTTTCAGTGTAACCCTGCAAGCCCTGGCCATCGCCGGGGTTTGCGCGTTTTGGGGGCTGGCGAGCATCGGCCAGGAATTACCGGCCACGCAGCGTCCGGGGGAACTGTCGGTCGCCGTGTACGCCGAATATCCGCCGTTCTCCTCACGCGATCCAAAGGGCCGGCTGGTGGGTATCGATGTGGATATCGCTCGCGCTCTAGCCGAAAGATTAGGTATGCGTCTGTCCCTGCGTGAGCAGGGGGCGGACGAGTCCGTCGAGGATGACCTGCGCAACGCTGTCTGGAAGGGCCACTACCTCGGGGGAGGTACCGCCGATGTGATGCTGCACGTGCCAATCGACCCCGTGTTCGCCATGCGCAACGACCAGGTGGCGTTCGTCGCCCCCTACTATCGTGAGCACGTGCTGATGGCTTTTCGCGAGGACAAGGTGGAGGGTGGCGAGCTCACGCCAAGCAGCCTGTTGTCCCTGACCGTCGGTGTGGAGATTGACACGCTGCCCGACACCTTCCTGCTCAGCACTATGGAAGGGCGACTACGTGACCAGGTTCGCCACTACCGCACGTTGCCGATCGCTGTCGAGGCGCTACTCGCGGGCGAGGTGGATGCGGTGGTGGGCAACGCGGTGGAAGTGCAGTCCTTCGCCGCCCAGAAGCCCGGCATTGGTCTTTCGCGCGTGGCCCTACCGGGCCTACGTACGACCCAGTGGGACCTAGGTGCTGCCGTCAAGGCCAATGCTGGGGATGATCTGGGAGCGCGTCTGAATGAGGCGATGATGGGGTTGCAGCAATCCGGTACGCTCGATGAGATATTCCGTCGCTACGGCGCTGATCGCGTCGCCGCAGGCATCACGCCGCGCTAGGCTGTGGGCGCCGCGTGGCGAAGTGAAGCTCGCTCTGCCGCCCTGGTGGTTCTGACTAGACTGCAGGTGCCTTTGATGGATGGACTCACCCGTATGCCCTACGCGCTCTCACTCCTCATGTCGTTGCTGGCGGGCTCGCTCGCCCTAGCGGAGATCGCGCCCCAATCCTCGCCCGTCGACCCCTTGCGATCGCCGATGTGGACCGTGATGCACGAGCGGGTGCTCGAAGGCCTGCCATACGTCTTCGATGAGCGCGTGCAGGTGCTGGCGCCATCCGCCGCCGAGAACCCGGCCAATGTGCCTGTGATGGTACGGGTGGCTGAGCTGCCCGACGTTCAGCGCATGGTGGTATTCACTGACCTGAACCCCATCCAAAAGGTGCTCGAATACCTCCCAGAGCGCTTAAGTGCCTCGATAGGCCTGCGCCTGAAGCTCGAGCAGGCGAGCCCCGTCCGCGCGGCCGTGCTCACCAACGAGGGGGTGTGGCACGTAGGTGGCGTCTGGGTGGATGCCGCTGGGGGTGGGTGCACGGCGCCAAGCAACGGACGCGCGCAGGGCAACTGGGCGGAGACCCTGGGCGACATCAGCTACCGCACCTGGGGCGAAGAGGACCGTCTGCGGCGTTTGCGCGTGCGCGTGATGCACCCAATGGACACGGGACTGGCGCCAGGCATCCCGGCGTTCTACATCGAACGGTTGGAGCTGCACGATGAGGAGGGCGAGCTGCTCGGGCGCTTGCTCACCTATGAGCCCATCAGCGAGAACCCCTTCTTCACCCTAGACTTCGGCGAGGGAGAGCGGGCCGTTCGCGTCGTCCGCCTGAGCGGGCGGGATATCAACGGCAACCGCTTCGAGCAGACGATCGAGTGATGGAGGAGCGAGGGATGCGTCACGTGGGCGTTCTCCTGTGCGCGCTGGCGGCCGCCGGGACGAGCGAAGCCGCCGATCGCTACGGTTACGAGCTAGAAGCGCAGCGGATCGCCGAGGGCACTTACCTGGTCTCCGGTGAGCTCGAGCACTTCACGATGGCGAACGGGGGGCGAATCGCTAACTTGGCGTTCATCAGTGCGAGCATTGGCACGGTCGTGATTGATACGGGTACATCGCTCGAGCACGGCAAGGCCTTGCGCGAGCTGATTGAGCAGACCGTGGACTCGCCGATCGTGCGCGTGTTCAACACCCATCAACATCCGGACCATGTGCTCGGCAACGCCGCCTTCGCCGATATCCCGATCGAGGCGCTACCCGCCACCCGCGAGAGCATGCGCGCCAATGGCAATGCGATTTTAGACGGCGTGTATCGCATGCTGGGCCCCTGGATGCGGGGCACGGAGCTGCATCTGCCAAGCGCGGACGCAACACCACGCACCATGGAGCTCGGCGACCACGAGCTCGAGATTCTGGCCTTCGGGGGACACACGGAGGGAGACTTGGTGATCTACGATCGCACGACTGGTGTCCTGTTCTGCGGTGACCTCTGCTTCCACCAACGGGCGCCTACTACACCCGATGCAGATATCGAGCGCTGGTTAGCGACGCTGGAGGAGCTCGAGGCGCTCGGTGCCAAGCAGATCGTTCCTGGGCATGGTCCGGTCATCGGTGCCGAGAGCGGTGCTCTGCGTCTCAATGCCGAGTACCTGCGTTGGCTCGACGCGCTGGTGCGCGACGCCGTGGCGGAGGGACGCCTCATGCCCGAGCTGATGGAGCAGCCCATGCCCTCCCGATTCACACCACTCGCGACGCCGAGGGCGGAGTACACCCGCTCCATCATGCACCTCTATCCGCAGTACGAAGAGGCCTTGTTCGGTGCGCCTGAGCGGACAGGGGACGGTCAGCGGTAGCCGATCAGCTCGTACTGGATCGAGCCGCCTTCGAAGATCTCTGCCTCTAGGGGCTCCTCCCGTAGGAGCTTCACCAAGCCAACGCCAGGGGCGTACCACTCCGTTTGCGTAATCGGCACGGTGATGAACCCCTGTCTCGCATCGCCGTAGAGCTCGATGGAGCCCTCCCCCACCACGCGCAGGCAATTCTCGAAGCGACCTGCCGGCGTCGTTACGACATCGTTCGTGGCCTCGATCATCATTGTGAGCGCGATCGAGTACTGGGAGGATAGGTATCCACCTAGGGGAACGGTTCGGCGTAAGGCAAAGGGATGGGTCGAGACTTGCCAAGTGCTGCCCACCTTGGGCGGCGTGGGAAGAACCGGTCGGGCGGGCACGTCGCGCTGCGCCTCGAGCTCAGTCGCATTGCGAAGGCCGATGCGCTCGACACCCGTATCGCTGCGGGTGAAATGGTATTCGTTGCCCAGCGTATCGAAGCGACGAAACACCTTGCCGTCCACCCCGTCGACCTTGATCGGTCTCAGGGTGCGCACCTCGTGCACGCGCAGGCCCGCGGGCGGCCTTGGGGCTCCTTCCACGTCGACGCGATAGCGCCATTCGTGCCCTGGCTGCAGCGGGAAGTAGTCGTCAGGCGCCACCGCGCGAGTGCATGCGGTGAGAGTGATGCCCATGAGGGCCAGCGCGGGCAGCCGTCGCAGTAAGCGCGCTCTGATCATTTCTCGGGCAGCGCCGGGTCGGGCACATCGTAGAACTCGATGAGCTGCTGGTCGGGCGCCAGCCGTACCGCGCCGACGTTGGTACGACGGCCGTCCTCGACGATGCGGCGTCCCATCTGCAAGCGGCCTTGGCCCATGCGTCGCTCTGCCGCTTCGATCGATTGGTGAAGCTCCGTGTCGTAGGGTAACCCGTAGGCCCGGGGATGCATGTCGGGTCCGTCGTCGGTCACGGTGACCACCCACAGGTCGATTCCCCCTGAGCTGTTGCTCTTCTCGTCCGGCTCGCGCACCCAGGAGCTCAGCAGTAAAAATCGCTCCGGCAGCACCTGAGCCGCGGGCCAGCCAGTCACCTGACGCCAGCCCTGATAGCTGGCCACGCAGAAACCGAACACCAGCACGGAGACGGCCGCCTTCATCCACAGGGCCTGGCTCCCGCGCAGCCATACGCTCACTAGGATCGCGAGGATGACGGCGTAGGCCAAAGCCAAGGTGACGATGAGGCCGCTCATCAAAAGGTATCCACGGACACCAGCGCCTTCGCCAGCGTGTTGATGTTGCTCACCTCGCCCTGGCTATCGAGGGTGAATCGTACGGCGGTACGTTCCTCCCCCTTGTCCCTGAGCGTTACCTCCTCGTAGTAGAGGATCTCTAGCACGGGGTTGACCCGCGCCACCCTTACGTTGACGTCCACGGGGTTGCCAGTCTCCGAATCGTAGTAATGCAGGTTGACCACGTACTCCCCCTGCGTCCACCCGCGCAGCGTCACAACTTCCTGGTTAAGGGGGTTGATGACTTCTTGGCCGTCGACGAGCATCTGGTCGTTGCTGATGCCGCGGTCGTCGCGGTCCAGGTGCATGAAGCCGGCGGAGGGGTTGTTGAACCAAATGACGTTGCCTGTCGGGTCCTCGACCCACATGTCCACGTCGTCGGGCAGGTTATCGCCCCAGGTGGCCGAGATCAGGTACTCCGCCTTGATGTCGATGCGGCCTTGCTCCGTGGGTGGGTGCAGGAAGATTAGGGCCACGATGAACAGGAACGTGAACGCTAGCAGGGCGTTAAACAGCAGATCCGTGAATGGATCCTGCTCAGCCGGCAGGGGACGCAGGCGCTGGCGCACTGGCGGCGAACCCCTCCTTCAAGTCGCGTTCGGCGAAGAACACCGTATCCGACACCAGGCGCCGGGCGCCGAAGTCGAGCCACAGGTACTGCACGCTCAGGACGGCGCTGACGACCAGACCGACCAGGGTAGTGTTCAAGGCGACGCCCATGCCCTGGGTCATCTCCGATAGCAGCGATTGCACGGTGGAGAATTCGATCGAGTCGATCACCACCGCGCTGCGCAACATGAGGATAAATCCGATGACCGTTCCGAGCAGACCCAGGCGGATGCTGAGGTTGGTGAGAAACCAGCCGAACTCGTAGGGCGCATGCACGCGGTCGTTGAAGACGTCCGTGAGGTTCTGCGATGACTCCTCAGCGCCGCGCCCGGCCGCCAGGGCGACGGCGCCGAGGTAGGCGTGCACTAGCGAGGTCGTTCCTGTACCCGGCGCACCTAGGGCGAGCAGGGGCGCGGCGTCACGGTCACGCTCGAAGCGCACCGCGAGATCGTCGATGACATCCAACTCGCGAGAGAGTGTGGCCGCGCGCCAGGCACCGTGCAGGAGGCCCCCCAACAGCAGCAGCAAAATGAGGATGCTGAGGCGGGTGATATCGCCTTGCACAAGGCGGGCAACGAGGCCGAGCTCAGCGGCCAGGTACGTGCCGAAGGCGACTAGGGCGGCGAAGACGAGCCATTGGGTGAAGAGAAGGCCGCGGGGCCAGCGGGCGGACATGAATCGCTAATCTGACGGCATGCGTGAACCAAACGGAAGCTGCAGATTATCAGTGGACACTCGGGCGGGTAAACTCGCCCCCTGATGGGGTTGCCGGGCGCGGAGAGAGTGGCCCCAACCGACACGTCGTTCGTAGGAGAGAATCGCGATGCGTTTGATTGGCTTGTTTGCCGCAGTGGCCTTGGCGGCGTGTGTGAGTGCCACGCAGGCGGCGGAGCATCCTGAGGATCCCATCTACCAGCGCTCCGTGATGGCCGACCAGGCCGCGGCCTACGACGCCGTCTATCACTCGTTGGAGGAAAGCCGCTTCTGGGTCATCGCCGAGCCCAATATTGGCAAGTCACTCGCCAAGAACGAGGAGCGCTGGGGCGAGAACTACAATCGCAACGGCTACGAGGCTATCCGCAGCCTGGTGTTCTGTAGCCCCTGGTACGCCAATGAGCTCAGTAACCTCGATCCGAGGGCGCTCGCTATGTGCCCTTTCAGCGCCACCATGCTGTATCGAGAAGGACAGGCGACGGTGCTGTTCGAGCGGCCGACAACGGTGGTGACTGAAGGGCCCGCTAAGGAACTCGTGGCGCGCCTTGAAGCGGCCGTGGTGGAGGCGCTCGATCGGGCGATAGCGGAGTTGTCCGCGGGAGAAGGTCACGCCGATAGCGAGCCGGCAGCGGACTAATACATATACTAGGTTAGGGTAGAGCGTAGGGGCACGGTCCCGCCTTCATGAGGCGGACTTCCTCGCAAGGCACCACGAGTGCCTAGGCGGCGCCGGATTTGCCGCGGTAAGTACGATCGGTCGACCTGAGCTAAACGAGCGGCGCGACCGGTGGCGGTGGAGCCGCAATTGGCGACAAGCGGGCGACCGGTGGTATCTTCACCCCGCTTCCAGCCGTGGCAAGCCCCGAAAGGGCTGCTCCCATCCGGCGATCGCCGCCACCGACCAACCTCGGATATCGCCATGTTGATGCGCTTTGCCGGTCAGCACCCCTTTATCTTCGTCGCTAACACAAAGGCGGCGTCGACCTCTATCGAGCAGTCTCGCCTAAGTGCCATTGCGGACATCCGCGTCACGGTCGCGGCGGTCGGCAAGCACATGCCGCTAGAGTCTGTACTGAGCCGCTTCGCCTTCGTCTGGGAGCAGCGACCCTTCGAGGACTTCCTGTCCTTCGCCGTCATGCGTGACCCGCTCGACTGGGTGAGCAGCTGGTATCGCTTCCACTCACGCCCGGAACTCGCCGCGCCGGGCGCTCGGGGGCAGGAACAGCACGCCGGTGGCCTCACTTTCGATGAGTATTGGGAGCGCAATCGCGAGGGACACCACTTGCAACCGCAGGCCCGTCGGCTGGAGGTGGCAGGTGCGGCGGCGTCTCTGACCTATCTGGCGACCTACGAGACCCTACGGACGGACCTGGACCTCCTCGCTGAGGTACTGGCGCTGCCATCGTTGCGCGTCGGCGTGCTCAACCGATCGAAGGAGCGGCGCGCGAAGGCCGCCGCGCCCACCCCCCACACGCTCCAGCAAATCCGGGAACACTATCAGCGTGACTACGAGCTGATCGGCGAACGCGAGGTGCGCAATGCGGCGGGTCTTGAGCGTTACGCCGCGCGCGATCGGGCCTCGGCCCTAGCGCTCAGTGCCACGGCGCTGCCCACGAGCACGGTGGAGGCGCTGCGATGGCGGGTGCTGTCGCTGCGCAATGCGTTGCTGTCGGCGATTTTCCCGAGACGCTAGGCAAGGGGAGGACTCAGGAGATGGTAGGCGCGGCTGGGATCGAACCAGCGACCACCACCATGTCAAGGTAGCGCTCGGTCATCGCATTTCCACTCCGTTCAGTCACTTAAGGACCACTCGCTTTTCGTGGGGTAGATTCGGGGTCGCTATTCGCCAGTTGGCCGCTCACGGCCTGGTGAAATTCGCTCAACGCGGCCACCAGCTCCGCCATGTGATCCGGGTTAGCGAAGATGTATGCATCGTTCGCACTCCCCTGGCGATGCCCTAGCAGCCACTCCCACTGCACCATCGGCACGGCGCGAGCGGCCGCCCACATGGCCAGGGTATGGCGGAAGTTCTTGGCCAGCAACGTCGCCGGCAGATCCGCGCGCCGCCGCGCGTTGCCCCACATGGTCTTGACCGACGCGATGGGGGCATCGCTCTCGCCGGCCGGGTCATCGTCGACCAGGTAGCGCTTACCGCGCCGCAGAGCCAGGAGAGCGTCGCGCGCCTGTGCCGTCAGCGGCAGGACCTCGCGCCGCTTGCGCGTCTGGCGCACGCCAGGCGGCAGGGTGTCCAGCACCCGCCCGCGGAGATCCAGCTGCGCCGGCGTCGCCAGGCGCGCGGCCTCGCACCGGCTACCGCATAGCAGCAGCCACACGTAGACCCGGCCGTGGTTTGGGAGCTGCTCAAGCATCGCCCCCACCTGCTCAGGCGCCCACAGCTCGACCTTCGCACGGGGCGGCTGGGGGATGGTGATCGTGATGGGCACGCGGCGCGCCAGGCGCTGGCGGCGGTAGGCGTAGTTCTGGGCCGCGCTCAGGTCGGTGACGCAGCGGGCGGCCGTGCTCGGCGCCATGCGGCTCGGGTCGCGCCAAGCCTTCTCGATCGCGCGCTGCCGGTCGTCGTCGAGGTCGCCGAAGGTCAGGCCATCCAGGTCGAGGTGTATCCCGCGCGCGCCGTGCACGCGGTACCACAGGTTGCCCGCTTCCTTCGTCGAGCAGTTCGGCTGTACGTGCTGCTCCTGGTACTCCACGAGCGCCCTCATGATGTCGTAGTCTCCGAGCTCTTCGGCGGGCTGGACCCCAGCCGCGATTTCGGCTTGCGTGCGATCAGCTTCTGCCTTGGTCTCGCACGTGATCTTGCGGCGCTTGTGGTCCGGGCCCTCACGCCAGTGGACGCGCCACCGCTTGCCGTCGGGGTGGCGGCGGACGCTAACGGTGTAGTCTCTACGGCGGGGCATCTCGTGCTCTCTGCGTACGCTTCTAGATCGGCCATCGTGTAGTAGGGCTGTCGCGCGATGCGGTTGTGTGCGATCTGCCTTTCCCGGGTGCGCCGATCGAATGTCCTAAGCGACAACGGCGGCTTGTTTCCCTCACCGGCCGGCGCATCCGGATCGTATTCCGGATCGATGAGGCAGCACAGGGTGCGCCAGGCGGCTTCGCGGCGCATCATTTGGCTGGTTCTCCACAGTGTCGCGCGGCGACCGCCCGAGCGCGATCAAGCTCACGCACGACCACCTGCACAGCCTCCTCGGCCGCCCGGACGCGCTCGTCTGCGCTGGTCTCGTCCGCTAGCTTCCGCAGCTTTTCAGCCAAGAACCTCACGCTCCAGATATCCTTTGGTGGCTCTTGACCCATGGCGACGGCGATCTCGCCTGCCTCCCGTAGAATCCCTCGCTTGCAATGCTCGTAGTTGTCCTTGAGTCGCTTCTTGTAGTCCTCGTGCTCGGCAGCGGCCCGCTCAGCGCGCCACTTGATCGTGTCCGGCTCCCTGAGCGCCTCGGCGATCTCGCACCCCAACAATTCGCGCTTCTTGAGGTCTTCGTTAAGCCGACTGACGTACTTCGCGCGATGGGTGTGGCGCTCTCGATTCACGCCATCGATCAGCATCTTGAGAGCGAACCGGTTGCACCACTCCGGGCGATCACCGATCGCAGGCTTGCGCCTGGTGGACCAGGCTCGCTCACTTCGCACCATGAGCCCGGCCCGAGGCGGCAGGAGTTTCAGCGCCGCGGCGCTTAGCTCTCGCGGGACGGCAAACACAAGCGCGCTGGAGAACTTCAGGTAGCCCAGCGCCTTTCCCTCGGTGATGTCTTTTCGTAGATCCTGAAGCGACACCTTGATCTCATACGCGACTGGCTTCGGGTTCGTGTAGCTCTTCTGCATAGCGAAGACATCGGGGCGAGGGCTTCCGGCTGGGCCCATTTGCATGTCCGTCCACACCATCCGCTCGGGGCGGCTGAGGTGTGACGCGAGGTCATCGGCGAGCGCGTCGTGTCGCCACGCCTCGTTCACTGACTCTGCCGCCAGGCGGGTCGTCATGCGCGCATCGTCCCGCGGTCGCGCAGCTCGCCGAGCAGCGTCTCCAGATCAGACGAGACGGTGGCTGCGGCATCCGCTGCTTGCTCAAGCAACATCGCAGCTCCCTTCGCCTGGTGCTGGAGTTGTTGGACCCGGTCGTACAGATCGCTGCGCTGATCAGCGCCCAAGCGCCACTCCTCTTCAACGCGGGTGGCGAGTTCGGCCAACATGGCCTCGCGCTGCTCACCATCAGCACACAAGATGTGGCGCTGCAGCTCGTTGACGTTGTAGTGCGAGTAGCTCACGGGTTACTCCTTGCTTCGAAGCCCAAAGCCACCAACCCCCGCGGCCCCAGCCCGCCCCTACGCGCACGCTTAGGCGGCGCAGCCTCCCACGGGAACCGCTGCGTGCCGCGGAGCATGCGCAGGATTCCGGAGGTCTGCAGGCAGGCGGCGCACTGGCAGCCGCGGACGTGGGGCTTCACCACTCACCTCCGGCCGTATCGGCTTCACCGAACGTGCACGGCCCGCACATGCCAGTCAGCGGAACGATTGGGCTTTGCCCGCAGTTCTCGCATTGACCGCTCCAGTCGGGCTCCATGACGCCCTCGTCGTCTTCGAGCTCGTCGGTATTGCTGCTCATTCGCCGTCACCGGGCACGAGGCGGATGAGGGCGTAGCGAAGCCAGCCCTTGCCCACGTGCTCGCCCGATGGGTAGTACCGAGGTCTACCTACATTCGAGTTGCAATCGTACGCATGCACCACGCACCCCTCCGGCACTACCTCGCACGGCCGCTCGCGCGTCGTGAGCACGGTCTGCGGCTCGGGTGGCGGTGGGCACAACACGTCTGCGGCCTTCCGGTAGCGCTGGACTGTTTCCCAGTCGCTGATCCAATTCGCGTGATACCGGAGGGCCTCGGCTGCTACCTTCATCGCTTCATCTTTGGTCATGGTCATGGCCTCACGTGAACAGGACATATCCGCTCTCAGCTCCTACTTCGAATGCCTTCTTGAACTGGCGATAGGTCGCGCAGAATCGCTCATCATCGATGGCCGATAACTTGTGCTCGTGCTCGGCGAACTGCCTGGCAAGAGTGGCGCAAGCCTTAGGGCCTACCACTCCGTCACAGTCTGTGAAGCAGATGAGCGAGATGAAAGGAAGCTCTGGGTCTGGATCAAGCCAAACGCGGTTTATCGCTTTCGTCGTGACCATTCCGCAAAGCTGCTCGCGCCATCGGTTGTAGCTGCCGTACGAGCCAGCGTCGAAGTGACCCTTCTGACCTGGCATGTACCACCCGGTCTTGAGGTCTGCCGCGACTTCGGGAAAGTCCGGATTTGCTCTGATCCAATCCATGCCGACTTCGCCGCAGCCCGAGTCATAGTCGGAGTTACCAGAGAACCAGGCTTGCGCGCAGTAACGGATATCTAGGCCCATGATCTACCCCTTGTCGTCGTCGCTGCCCGGCTCGCGCTCGGGTGGGGCGTCAAGGATCTCGCCGGTAGCGGGGTCCATGTTGTCGAGCATCCCCAGCGCACCCGCCACCGCCACGCGGTCGTCTTCGTCAGCGGTCACCACCTGCGCGCTACCCTTGGGAGTCTCGACG
>JBCCWS010000059.1 GCA_039193195.1 Pseudomonadota bacterium | reverse complement strand
TTCGCGTTCGGCGGCATCATCTTGCGCACAGCTTGCTCACGGATCTGCTCGGAATAGCGGGGCATCGAATGCTCTCTCTTCCGCCCCCCGCTCAGAAAAGTAAGAATCAAATCACCGGGCAACTATCCTGACAGGGGGGGGCCCCACGGGAGAGAGCATCATGGGTCGCCGTATCGCCTACATCCGCGTATCAACAGAAGAACAACCTCCTGACCGTCAGATAGACGCGCTACGGGAAAGCGGCGAGGCCGTCCAAGTCGAGCATGGCGTGTCTGCGACTGCGAAGCGCAGACCGGTGATGGATGCATTGCTGGAGGAATTGGCTACAGGAGACACGTTGGTGGTGAGCTCAGTAGACCGCGCCTTTCGCTCCACAGCACACGTGACGACGGTGCTAGATACGCCTTTCGACCGAGGGGTCCGAGTCTGCATTCTTGCCCTGGGGATGGACACTGGCACGCCAACCGGTCGGCTGCTCTATCGCGTCATGGCCGCCCTGGCTGAGTTCGAGCGCGATACCCTCAGCGAACGCACAAAACAAGGATTGGCAGCTGCGCGTCGTCGTGGTGTAAAGCTCGGTCGTCCTCGAAAGATTGATGAGTCCACGCTGCGTTCTATCCAAGCCCAGCTCGCCGCCAATCCTTGCCTACCGATCTCCGAAGTTGCTGCGATACACAATTGCTCCCGCCATACAGTATCTAGAGCGATTAGGCACTACGACTAGTCATGAGGCTCACACTTGTCGAGCATAAAGCTAAGAAGAAAGCTATTAATGAGGACGCTCGGCGTATCAAACATCAAATGACGCTGATAGCGGAATGTACCTGTAGTCTGCGATGCGACGTATAAAGACTCCTTCGATAGGGCAGGTAGGTTCCAACATAGGAAGCCCCTTAGGGGCGGGCCGGAGGGGCGTCCGCAGAAGGATCCGTCCAAGGACAATTAGGAGTGAGGGTGCTCATATGGAGTTAGGACGTCTGATCGATTTTTTTGAGAACAGGCTGAACGTGAAGGAGTTTCGCTTGTTACTCCAGCAAGAGGCGAGGGACCACTACAGAAAACTCGGCAAGACTGGCGTTTCAGCACCCATCTACTTGATCGGGGACAAGGCGTACAAGATTTCCGCCGCCAACCTAGATCGCATCATCGGTTGCTACATATCGGACGATTTGCCCATAGAGTGCGTTCGCTATCTGTTTGAAGTAATGCAAATGTATGACGGCTTCTCGTTCTCGTCGAGTGAGCTAGAGGATGTGCTCCATGCTGCCTTTGACGAGTGTGAATTGACGCCGCCTTCGCCGTCGGATGTTCAGGAGATCAAAGAGAGGATTGCTGAGCTGATGGCAGGAGAGCAGCCTCATGGTGGTTGACAAGTTGTCTTGTCATGTGTGGATTTGCCTGTACCGATTTACTGTAAGTGCCCTCGATCCGGGCCTTCCACTGTCGCTCACGCCTCGCCGCGTCTCGATGATCCTTCGCCATGACTCACTCCCGTCGCTGATGACGGGGCGCAGTGTCAGGCGTTCGCGCGGGCCTGAGAAGACGGCGAATCGAGGGCGCTTACGCTATTCGAGAGGTGGCTCATCGAATCGGGCTTCGGGACGTTCCCCAAGGTGGGCAAGTTCACGTAGCTGTGACTTGAGATCATCCGATTTTCGGGAGATGTCCTCTAAGCGTTCTTGAAAAGCTTCTTCTTGCTCTCGGCGGTTTGTCAGGTGGCGGTAGATCACTTCATCACGCTCCGCCTGATGCCTCTCGTGAAGCTGGTACCGTTCCGCGAATTGACGATGTTCGATTTCGTGACGCCGGCCGACCTCATCGTGCTCTCCGACGCGCGCACAGTCTCAACTGCCCTTGCGTCTCCAATGGCGCGCCTGTTGTACTGATATCCACAATATGCACCAAAGGCTGAAGACAACGACACACACCCAGTACGCCTCGGGAACGATTAGTACCGGGTTCGTAACTTCAGCTCTGACGAAGGCGATAGGAGACAGGAACAAAGCCGCCGCAGCGGTGCCGATTGCCAGTGTTCCGTCACCAGCGTTGAATCGCTCCAGTTGCCTCCATAGGCAGATCAACGCTACCAGTGCCAAGGGCGCTACGTACGGGGCTATCCCGAGCCACCAAGGATCGCGTTTGACCAACGCCCAAACACCCAGTCCTGAACCGGGCCCGAAGCGAATTGCAACGTTTGCCAAATAGGCTGCCCAGCACGAAAGTCCGAAGATCAGCACTCTGGCGAACACAGCGGTTCAGGGGACGATCTCTTCGATCGTAACGCTGTCACCGGCCGGATTTGAGGTGCCGTACTTGACGATCAACTTGTGATCTCGTGGCCCGAGGAAGGGTCGCGTTGACCAACCGGACGGTGGCCCGGACGGGTTGGTCACTGTCGAGGGCCGCCCACCCGATAACGCAGATCGTGGACAGTCCAAATTGATTCCTCCGAAGGAGCTGATCCCCACATCCTGGAAGTAGCGAGCTTCCCCTATCACGGCGTAACGCCCAAACGCTTGCGACGGTGCCACCGTACTAAACACGTCGTGACCTCGGAACCCAAGGGCACGTAGGTTCTCCAGCGACTGATCGAAGTTCCGTGAACGCTTGACTGAGCCATTCACAACACTCCACGCTTCATAGAACACGTATGATGCTCCCCCAACTAGGTCTTCAGGGGTATCGCAAACGCTCGCTACAGTCGTCGTCGCCGGCTGCTCCTCAACCCAAAGATCGAAATCGACATCTACTCTCTGCACAATCGTTCCAAACGAATTCTCTGGCACACGGAAGCGGACGATTGCAATCGCCTGGTTTCGACGTAGGTTGACCTTGTTGCTGATGGGGATGATCTCGAAGATGCCGTTAGACTCTTCCGGTTCGCTCGCCCCTGCGGCGAGTAGTAGAGAAGTAATCAGGTTGTCGAGCCGAGTCATGTCGGAGTCGGGTAGGGATCGTCCGAGAAGCACCTCGAGGACATCCAGGACAATCCGCACGTTGGCGTCGCCGACCTGTACGTCCACCGACTCGAGTAGAACCTCGAGGGCATCGACCGCTTGTTGTGTTCCCGGCACGTGGGCTGACCAATCTACGCTCTCTTGTATGACATCAGGCCATACAATCTCGAACTCCCTGAGTACCGCAAACTTGGCATCGTTCGTCAGGCAAACGTCCTCGAAGCCCAGACAGGAATTCAAGTAGTCCGCGTAGGAAGTGTAAGTGTCGGAGTACTGGGGCAACGGATACGCCAAATCGGCAGTCACCCAACCAGCCAACGTGTCGGCACAAGCAACTGCTATAGAGGCATTGATGATGCGCCGTGTCTTGTTGAAGAAGGGGCCGATTCCTGACGTACGGAGAAAGTAGTCTCGATCATCGACCCACGCATCTATGTCCCCGATGAACTGAAGTAGATCTCCCGACAGCGATACAGTGGCTTCCGCTCTTGCCCCAGGCGCGCCTGCGAACAGCAGTAGATCGGGTACCCCAGCGAACTCTGAACCTAGGTTGACGAACGCGTCCGGGCGGTCGTCGCTGTCCAGTTCAATCTCCCAAACACCTGATACGGATTCGGTCCACTCGCGGGCAGCGCTAAGTTGTGCTGCGGTTGGATTGGGGACTAGGTTGAGCTCCCCGCTTGCTTGGACAAGTAAAGTGTCTTCGACTGAGGGCCGTAGGCGAACCGGTGCTAGGACACCACCCGTGCTGATTAAGACGAACTGCGCAGGGGCGGCCACAAGCAGATCGGAATCGCCGTCGCCTTCGAGGTCTCCGCTGTAGGCACGGTACTCGAAGCCAAACGCGAAACACTGGCTCGAGAGTAGCGCGAACAAACAGATGGCCCCGCGAGCGTAGAGCGTCCAGGCTTTGCAAATCTCCGCTTTCATCCCTTTGCCCCCATGGTTGGGTCTGGTCATCAGCCGTAGAAGCAAAACGGCACCTCTAGCGTTGACCGATCTGGATCTCCCTCTGCAGCACGACGCAGAGGTAAGCCCTGCTAGCGCGCACACCCCACGCCGCATGAGGGCGTTCCAGGCACAGCGGGTCGGCTCACGCCGAGCGCGTTCTCGAGCTGCCGCGCCACGGTGTCCCGGGGCGCCGTCGCCTCTAGCCGCTGCCGGAGCCAGTGGTATTGATCACTTCGATGTCACCAGCATTGACCGCGATACTACCGGTCGTACCATGATTGGGGCACAACCGAGTGTCGACCCTGGCGCGACGCCTGGCTGCTAGTCGATGAGTACCATGTTCCCGAGAGCGCGACACTCGGCGCCCTGATTCCGCGCATCTAAGTCTATTACGATACCCAATTGCCGACCTGATGCTTGAGCGGAAAGGGCCATACTGAAGGCTCGGTCGACCAGCTTCTCTCCAAGCACGGGATCTCGAAAATACACGCGATCGTGCAGACATCCGTCCAGCGCGGTCGATGTCAAGCCTATCGCCACCAAGTCGTGGGACTGTTGAACGAACTCAACTTGCCCATACGCCCACCATGCGTTCTCCGCAAGGGCTGATGCGTTCAAGCCGAGTACTAGCGCACCGACGGCGCATGATGACAGTGTCCGACTAGCGATACTTGTCATGGTCACTCTCCGTGTGCCAATACACTGGCGCTATAGCACCAAACCTATCCGCAACTTGTCAAGAAAACAAGATTCATGGGAAGTTAAGGTGGGTGATCGGCACATGAAGAGAGCGGGGCGGGCTGGGGCTGTTAACGCGAGTTAGGGCATCGGTGATCAGTGCGAAGCGGCTGAGAACATAAACATGGCGTCGACGCTGACCGAAGCGTGAGGCGATTCGGCGGTAACGCTTGAGCGAACGGAACAGGCTTCCACTTCGCTTCGGTTCTCGGAGACGCTTTGTGGCCTCTTCGGCGGTCCGGCTTGCTCAGTCAAAGTCGACCGCTAGCTGGTGTGCCTAGCCTTCTAGGTTCTACATCAGGCAGCCTCCCCACTTCTCATCGAAGCTTTGCTCTGGATGGTGGCTGCTTCTGCGGCCTATGTCTCGCTTTTTGCTTTGGCGCGAGGGCGCTGCAGGCTCTCATGAGAACCCAAGGAATTGGCCGCATCCCTCCCACTCCACCGCTTACATCGAGTTTTGCCATCATAGTTTCGGAGGCGCCGCTCACTGCGCGTAGCGCTCTCTATCTCGCGGCTCCATACGCTATCTTGCGGAATGACGTTGTCGGTGCCGTGCTCAGCGGAGTTGCAGGCTGGAAATGCTGGACGAGAAAATTCATGTGCATCGCGCTCTCATGTGCATGCAGTTGTTGTGCGTTTCGTCAGAGTGCTCAGTAGATGTCCTAGATGTGCCCGGAACGTCTCCGGTGCGAGCAGCGCTTCTCAAGTGCCTCAGTGCTTTTGCTAAGAGTCCTATGGGAGACTGTTCTTGTTGTCTTGCACATCGAAGATCCCGCAACGATAAGCTGAACTGTCTCCAGACGTGAGAAATCATCCATACGAAATGGAACCGATTTTGGAATGACCGGAAATGGGGGTATGTTGACTCGCAGGAGACCACTACTCGTCCGCCGCGCACTCGCCATGCCTTTGGCGCCCGAATGATACGAGGAATGATAGGTTGGCCCAAGCTGGATGTTCGCTTCACCAGCGGGGAGGCCAGCGATGCCAACGACTCCATGTCGAACTGCACCGGATGACGACGGCTGCATGGCGACGAGAGGATCGGGTGCGACTGGGAGTCCGCGGCGGCATAGCGGATTGAGCTGAGGCTGGCACCGCGCGCTCTCGTTGTCTGCAGACGGCCGGACTGTTGGGCCGATCGGCCCTATCTCGGCTGGCCCGGCGTCCGAGCAACCCGCAAGCGGCGTTACAGGACTGGGTACAGAGTTCTTCACAAGGTACGGTCTCGTCATCATTTGGGCGTTACGCCCTGAGTTGAGGCTCGGTGACGCGCCTCTCTTAGCGGCGGCGGATCGCGCTTTACGCTTCGAGGGAGACCGCCATCACTAGTAGTGTTGATACCTTGCGTAACCACGGCGTAGACGTTTGCGTGCAGCCCTCAGGTTTGCCGTAGATTCCGCGGCTGCACGCCATACTCGCAAGACAGAAAGGAATCACCGAGTCTCGAGAAAGGAGCGGCTTTCGAAACAACCAATTGATGCTAACAACTGTCAGGTCACCGGGAGGCTCGTTCGTCCTCGAAGGGTCGACGAAGTCGACGATGGGCTAGCCTGTCAATTTTCGATGGAAGTTCCTTTCGGACCAGCCGATGATCCTGGGCGTCCCGCTAGGGTTGTGTTATGTGAATGACTTAATTAGTGTCCGCGTTGGTGGCCGATGAGGTATCAAGGGTGGTGCCAGACGTGGTGATTAGAATTGCTTGCGTAGCGATACTCGCGCTTCTTTCTTCGGCCAGACTCGAAGCCAACGCAGATGCGGAGCTGGAGCAATTCCGAGACTATGTGCAATACGCGAATGAGTTTTCGGAGCATCGGCGATTTCAGGTCCTCTTCCCAAACCCACAGCATGAGTCCAGGGGAGCTCAGGTGGATCTGGTCAATGTCGGAGCCGGCAACCTGACTTTCGCTAGGCGCGACATCGTCACCGTTGGTCGTATTCCCGTGGGTGTGAGTCGCGTGTACGACTCCAGCCTCCCGCGTGCGCGCGGGGACTTTGGTCCAGGCTGGACCTGGATCGGGGAAGAGAGCCTGCAACAGAGTGCATCTACCCGAGAGCTGCTTTATCAGCAGGAGTCCGGACTGAGAACGCGGCTCGTGGTTGACCAGGATGGTTTCGTTCCGGCCTCACCGATCTCGTCCACCATCGTGCGTGTGACGCCGTTGGCCACTCGCCATGGCTACGTCGTGGAGATGCGAAACGGCTGGACGCGTGAATTCGAGGCAGATCCGGCCACCGCGAGTGCGTATCGTATAAGTCGCGTGCTCGACACTTACGGCAATGAAACGGTGTTCCGGTATCGACACGGGGACCTTAGCCGTGTTGAGAACAGCGACGGGCGCTGGATCGAGCTTGCTCGCAACGACTTCGCGCAGGTTACTTCCGTAGTTGATGACAGTGGTCGTTCCGTGGCGTACGAATACGATGACCTTCGACGACTAGTTGCAGTGGTTGATCTCGCTGACCAAACCTGGCGCTACTCCTATCAAGGTGATTCACAGCAGGTGGTCGCGTTGAGAACCCCCATGGATACGGCCGAGTTGCGAGTCGAGTACACCGACGACGGCCGCGTAGCACGGCTTGATCACTCCTGGCGACAATTTCGATTTGGCTACGATGCCAACCGTACGTCTGTGTCAAACGTAAACCGTAGGGCAGTCACGTTCGTTCAGGGCCGCGGTGGCACCACGCAGTCGATCCTTGACCAGCGCGGTGCCAGGGCCGAACTACTGGATGATGAACACTCGGGGGTCAGATCGTTCATTTCTGGTGGTACTGCAGTAGGAAAGATCGAGTACGAGCGAACTGGCGCTGTGCGCCGAGTGGAGGAGTTGCTTACCGCCGGGAGTGCTGAGATTACGGATCTGGCGAGCAAGATCACCAGTGACACTGTATCGGAGAGCTCTGGGGAAACGCGTGCTATTGGGGCGCTCAGGACAGTCGTTCTCGAGGGGGAGGAACATACTTACGACGCGAGAGGTGACTTGGTCGCTGTCATGAGCGCGTTCGGTGCCTGGAACATCACCTATAGTGGCGATGGTCAGCCCACCGAGGTTAAGGGTCCACATGGGGTGACCAGCTTTGAGTACGATTCAGTTGGACGCGTCGTTTCCGTTCAATTCCCCTCCGGCTCGACTCATACCTACGGCTGGAACGCCAGTGGGCACCGAACCAAAGCAACTCTGTCCTCTGGAGAGTCGGCGGTCTATGAGTACGACAACGCCGGTCGCTTGACCGGTGTCGTTCGCAAGCTCGCGGACGGAGAGACGAGGTCGCAAGAGCTAGTTCTCAACGATGACAATACCATCCACTCGATCAACTACTCCCCGGGAGCTAGCGCAGTAGTTGAGTACGACAAGATCTCCCGCCCGTTGGGGGTCGTGGTGAAGAACCGATCTGTTCGGTGGCGCTATGATGAGTTGGGACGGCTCGTTGGCGTTGTGGGGTGGATGGGCGAGAGCCTCGAACATGAGTACTCGGAAGGGGAGCGAGACGTCAGGGAGGCCTGGGATGATCGAACGCCTATGTTTATGGCTTCAGCAGGATCGGCCGCTCTGTACTCTGGCTCATTCTTTGGCGTGTTCGGTGCACGAGCCCAGGGCACCTCGTTCCTGTCGGTGGGATCGCTATCGCTCGAAGGTGTCCCCGCACTGTGGTGGCAGCAGGCACTTGCTTCTATCGCTCGCGGCGAGCCGACAGCTTCACAAGCCCTTCTTCGGATGAAGCTCACTTCAGCTACTGCAGAATCAGATATGCTGCGCCCCAGCAATAGCATCTATTTGCCTCCTGAGCTATTTGCCGAAAACTGCGAGCTTTGCAATCCAGGCTTCACGACAATCTGGGTCGGCGGCGTGAGTGGCGGCAGTCACACGGTCACCGCCGGTTCCTCAGTAAACCTCAACGTAACGATGAATGGGTGCTTCGGCGGACCTATTTCGCAGTGGGACCTCGATGGAAACGGTACCTACGAGACCCTTGGTCAGTCGGTGTTCAACAGCTTCAGTGCGGGGAGCCATGTGGTGGGTAACTCAGCGGAGTGCCCGTGCGACGGGAGCCCAACGCGCACAGCCGCAGTAACGATACTTGCGCAGGCGCCGCCGTGTAACCCTGGGGCTCTGTACAGTTTCCACAATCCGAATTGGTCTTCGCCGAACATCCTCCCAGGGAGCGTGCAGGTTAGTGGCAACACGGTCACCTACAACCTTACGGTGTGGGGCCAGAACAAAGTCGCCACAGCCAACTTCGTGAATGAGACGAAGACGCGGTGGTCGAAGACCCTGACGAATTGCGGCTCGACGTATACGCTCGTCGTGAACCTTGATGACCAGAGCGACGACACGCTCTTCTACAATGGCCAGGACATAGAATTTCGTACGGCGAGCGGGCTGATCGCCCACCGTCCTGGAGGTCCCGCGAACGCCTGCGCCACCGCCGGTTCGTCCAGCAACCCTCCCGTCCCCAACCTGGTACGCCAATGGCTCGCGCCACCCGGGGGCGGGTGCTCAAATCATGGGCAGATCGCGGCCCATGAACTGGGGCACGTGCTTGGGTTCGACGATGCGTACGATCTAACTACGCTAGCCCCGCTCCATACCGAAACGGGTGACATCATGTTTACCGGTTCCAATCTGTCGGTTAAGTCAGGCCATGTTCGGATCCTAAGGGAGAGAAACTGATGGTAGAACGCGTGTGCCGCTTAGCCTCATGCATTGTCGTTTCCTCGATCCTTGTGTTCGTTGGGACCGCTCGTGCGGCAGCTGAGAGTGGCATCGTGCGATCCGCCGAGTTTGCTGCTCTGCAGGCGGCCGATGATAGTCAGTTTCGCTCGCTCATCAGCACTGGCACGCAGGTCGCTGCGCTCGAACGCGCGCTGACTTTTCCTTTGCTCGTCGAGCTCGCACAGCGTGACATGCATGACTCGATTGCCTACCTAATCGATTCTCGAGCCGAAAGTCATGCGGCGCGCGTGGCTGCGATCGAGGCAGCGGCACACCTTGGCCACTACCTATCCGTGGAGGTTCTGCTCGAGAACGACGCTTTCCAGTGGAGCGGCAGTGAACTGCTGAGGCCCTTCGCGCTGGCCGCCTCCGTGGGTCACGAGCCGACCGCACGGCTCATTTCATCTTCCTCCGCGTTCAACCCTGACCTGCCTGGAGTCTTGCACGCAGCCGTCGCAGGAGCGTCTCCACGAATGGTGCGTGAGTTGTTGGAGATAGGTGTCTCTGTCGACGCTCGGATCAACAAGTCAAACGATACGGTTGTCGATACGCTTGCCACCCAGTTTGAACTGCGTCGTCGAACCGGCGCAGCCAAAGAGAGCAGCAGGTTGACGACAGTAGCGCAGGTCTTGGTTGATTTTGGTGTCGAGGTCTGTTCGAACTCCAATGCTAAGGCTTACCTTGATGAACTGTGCGGAGAGTAGTGTGGTAACGCAGGGCTGTGGGAGTTTGGAGATCCATACTTGAGGGCGAGTGGCCGCACCTCTAGACCCTGTGGATTGCGCTAGGTGCATTGGTCAGCATGGCTGGGCCGCGGGCGGGTCTGCTGAACGGCGGATCAACTCGGATGGCACCCGCGGCCTCTGAGTGCGTTCCGCCCTGGAGCGGATCGGACGGACGCGTTGATGCACAATGCCCTTGGTCCCACCGTAGGATGGCATGTCGATGACCGCTCGCGCTTCGTCCCCGCCCGCCCCGCCCAGCGCCCCAGCGCGGCAGACCGTTTGCCCGTTGGATTGCGCCGACACCTGCAGCCTCGAAGTCATCGTCGAGGGGGATCGCCTGGTCAGGGTGCGCGGCGGCGACGCCAACCCCTTCACGCGGGGCAAGGCCTGCGCGAAGGTGGTGAAGTCCTTTCCGGCGCAGGCGCACGGGGATAAGCGCATCCTGACCCCGTTGCTACGGTGTGGCGATGATCGCTTCGAGCCTGTGGCTTGGGACGACGCCCTCGATCTCATCCACGCACGCTTCAACGAGGTCATCGCCCGTTGGGGTAGCCAGGCCATCGCGCCTCTGTACTACGGCGGTCCGATGGGCATGCTCGCCAACGGCAGCATGGATAAGCGCTTCTTCCATCGCCTCGGCGCGTCTAAGGTCGATGCATCACCGCTTTGTGCCGGCACCTCGAGCGCTGCCTGGGAGACGGTGTTCGGCGATGCAGGCGGCATCGACTTCCAGGAACTCGCCCACTCGCGTCTGATCATCGTTTGGGGCAACAACGTCACCGCCTGCAACCTGCACCTGACGACGATCATCCGCGATGCGCAGAAGGGCGGGGCCAAGCTCGTGGTGATCGACCCCAAGCGCACGCGTATCGCTAAGGGGGCTGATCTTCACATCCCCTTGCTGCCCGGGACGGACGTCGCCCTGGCCTATACGGTGGCATCGTTGCTCAAGGCCCGGGGCGGGCTAGATGCGGACTTCATCGCCAAGCATACTCACGGCGCTGATGCCTTTCTTCAGCAAGCCTGTGAATTCGATCTGACGCGAGGTGCGCGCCTGTGTGGCGTTGAGCCCAAGCTCATAGAACACTTCGCTGAACTGTTGCGCAACAGGCGTCCGACAGGCATGAGCATCGGTGTGGGCCCGGAGCGTAACCGCAACGGCAGCGCAGGCCTGCGTGGTGCGTTCTCGCTCATGGCGCTCACCGGCAACATCGGCCCTCTTGGTGCCGGGATCTGCGAGACCTCGCGCTACTTCCCGATCGACCGTGACGCGCTCGCCCGACCGGACCTCGCGCCCGACGGCGTGCGCGAGCTCAACGTCATGGACATCCCTCGCTACGTGCTGCGGCCTGGCGCTGAGATGCCTCTGCGCGCACTGTTCATCTACAACCACAACCCTGTTGCTGTGCACCCCCGCCAGGACCGCATGCGCGAGGCGCTGCTGTCGTCGGATTGCTTCGTCGTCGGCAGCGACATCAGCATGACCGACTCCATGGCGTGCTGCGACCTGGTGCTGCCGGCGCCGACACACTTCGAGTACGGCGACTTGTACAAGGCCTACGGCCATCGTTACCTGCAGCGCTCACAGCCCGTGCTTCCCCTGCAGGGTGAGGCGTTGAGCAATACGGAGCTATTCCGACGCCTCGCTGCGCGCTTTGCCTTTGACGACCCCTGCTTCCTGGACAGCGACGACGCGCTCGCCCGCCAAGCGCTCGCCGGCGCCGATACGACGCTCGCCGAACGCGCGCTTGCGGGCGCCGTGGATATGGAAGCGGAAGCGGCCGAGCCGGCCATGCTTCGCGGTACGCGCTGCAGCACGCCAAGCGGGCGGATCGAACTCTACAGCGAGGCGATGCAGGCGCACTGCGGTCAGGGTCTGCCGCGCTTCGAGGCGCTTGGCAAGACGCGGGCGTTTACTCTGGTAACACCGGCTTCCGAGCAGCGCGTCAACTCGACCTTCGGCGGCGTCGTGTCACAGCAGGACGACGTGCGCTGCCAGATACACCCGGACGATGCGAAAGCGTGCGGTGTAGGCGATGGTGCGGCAGTGCTGCTGCTAAACGACTTGGCGCAGGTGCAGCTCGTTGCCCAGCTCACCGACGATGTCAGGCCGGGCACCTTGTACGTGCCGAAGGGGGCGTGGATCGCTGATTCCCCTTCGGGCAACACGGTGAACGCGTTGCTTGAGGATGAACGTGAGCCGGCCGTTGGCGGCGCTTGCTACTACGACTGTCAGGTGGATCTTCGCCTCGCCTGAACCACTTCGGCTGGGCTCGACCGCGGTTGGCCGAGCCCGCTGCCAGGCCGCCGTCTACGCGGCGGCCTACGCTAGCCCGTCGCGGCGGCGAGCACGGAAACCGATCAGGCCCACCAGCGCCGAGGAGATTAGCCAGACACCGGCGGGCAGGGGCACCGCGGCGACCTGAAAGTCCAAGGTGTAGGCGGAGATCTGCGGCCCAGTCTGCTGCACCAGGTAGCTGTAGGTGCCGGGGCCGAGGGGTGTCTCGAAGCCCACGCCGGCCTGGGGCGCGCCGGCGAGGATCATCAGCATGTCGGTGCCGGGGGCGAGGGCGTCGAGGTGGGCACCGCCGAGAAAGTCGTCGGACGTGTCAAAGCCGGGGATGAAGCTCGTCTCCCCCTCGTTGATTGAGTGAAAGCCGCGATTTCCAGGACCGCCGGTCTGTCCGTCAACGTACTCGAGCTGCAGCAGGGCCGTCAGTACCTGCCCATCGGCGATGGTGAAGGTGACGAAGTCGCGGGTATCGCCCTCCCCGTCGGAGACCGATCCGGTAATGATGTTCGAGCCGGCGTTGAAGCTTAGCGGGGTGGGCGCATCTGGATCGCTGGAGAGATCGCCGCTGATACTCTCATCCCACACGGTGGTCGAGAACGCGGCGAGCGGAAGGAGCGTAAGCGCGCCCAGGAGCGCGGTGGCGAGTCGAGACATGATTCCCTCCATGGATAAGAGAACAAGCGGTGAGAGCGAGGCGACTGCGTCGAGGCTGTCGCCCCCTATCGCGAAGCAGAGTAGCACGCGGATCCGTTCGACGACCATGCGACGCTTCGGGAAGCGGCGCTTACTAGGTCACCCTCGATTCGTCCTCAATGGCCTAGCGATTCTAGGTGCATAGCCGTGGCCCTTACCTGGCGTCTTAAGGATCGTTTGAAGGCCGCTGCCCCCAACAGTCGCGGCACCCAGAAGCTCGGCTTGATTTCCCCTTCGTAGCGAACGCGCGTGCCCTGTGCGGTTTCATCGAACTGCCAGCTGGAGCGACCTGCGGAGAAATCGCCTGCCGAGGGGACGACATGCGCGGATAGGCGATACGTTGGGTGATGTTGGATGTCTTCGACGAGGACGACCGTTCGGCACACTACCGCAACACAGTCGTAAAGCGTGGTGGTCACGCGAATCCTGCCCGACGCTAGCGTATCCACCGTCGTGTCCACCACGGCTGGATTGACGTCGGCCATGCGCTCGAAATCGAGTGCGGCGAGCAAGACCTCGTCGCGCGGCAAATCGATGAGAAAGACCGCACTGCTTCGAAACGTGCGCCCTTTGCGCTTCACCGAGAGTTGCTCGATCTCCAGCGCCCAGGCGGGGAGCGCAGTGATCAGAGTTAGCAGACATAGGAAT
Source organism: Pseudomonadota bacterium (assembly GCA_039193195.1). Taxonomy (NCBI): domain Bacteria; kingdom Pseudomonadati; phylum Pseudomonadota; species Pseudomonadota bacterium. The sequence goes on along the minus strand of JBCCWS010000059.1, from coordinate 16,676 downwards.
CTCATCGGTTGCTCCCTCAGCGCATAGCGGCCTGTACGATGCGAATCTCGGATCTCGAGGCAGCTGAGGCAGGTCAATCCAAAGAGCTCGGGCACGAGTCGCCACTCGTGAGTACCCGGCGCCGGGCTCGAGGTTCTACGCAAGAGCGAGGATGGGCTCCAGGCGCTCGCGAGATGAGCCCACTACGTCGGGAGTCTGTGGAGACACGCGTCTCTGGGTGCTCCTGGAGCCGCTCGAGACGATCGTCCGTGGGCGTTCGGAGCGGCGTGGCAAGGTTGGCGTACGCGGTCACGCCAGCCAGCGTCATTAGCTGAAGCGTTAGGCCGGAGCTGTTCGGTTCCCTGTCTGGGATCCTCGCCCGCGGCGTCGCTTGTGCATGGGCGATGCTGCAGTGTGGGTGGAAGGTGGGGCAGCGCGGTTCGCAGTGAACCGAGGTTGCCCCTAGGCCGGCACGCGGACGAACCCCTCCATCAGCACCCGCGCGCTACGCGACATACGCACGCGACGCACCTGCCAACGGGCGTCGTCGCAGCGTACCTCTGCACCCACGGCCAGCGTGCCGGAGGGATGTCCGAACACCACCCGCTCGCGCTCGCCGCCCCCTGCCGCCAGGTTCACTAAGGTGCCGGGGATCGCCGCCGCCGTCGCGATGGCCACCGCCGCCGTGCCCATCATGGCGTGGTGTAGCTTGCCCATGCTCAAGGCACGCACGTTCAAGTCGATCCGCTCGGCGTCGACATGGCGGCCGCTAGAGGCGCGGTAAGGCGCCGCCGCCGCCACGATGGCGACCTTGGGTGTGTGCTGGCGAGTCTGCGCCTCGCGCAGATCGGCGATCAGGCCCATCGCGAGCGCCCCGTGGGCTCGGATCCTCTCGAAGCTACTCAACGCGTCGGGGTCGTTGTTGATGTCCGGCTGCAGCTCACAGCCGCTGTAGCCGAGCGCCTTCGCCTCCACGAACACGGTGGGAATGCCGGCGGTAATCATGGTTGCGCGCAGGCTGCCCACCTCGGGCACCACGAGCTCATCCACCAGGTTGCCGGTGGGCAGCAGGGCGTCGTCCGCGTCGACCGGAGCCATGAAGTCTACGGGCACCTCGGCCGCCGGGAAGGCGACGCCGTCAAGTTCGAACTCGCCCGTCTCCTGCACCTGTCCGTCGCTGACGCACACGTGGTTGAGGATAGTCTTGGCGATATTCGCCTGCCAGATTCGGACCTCACAGATGCCATCGCGAGGTACACGGATCGGATCCACCAGACCATTGGCGATGGCGAAGGCGCCTACCGCGGAGGAGAGGTTGCCGCAATTTCCTGACCAGTCGACGAAGGGCTGGTCGATCGACACCTGACCGAACAAGTAGTCGACGTCGTGGTCGGGTCGGGTGCTAGGCGAGACGATCACGATTTTTGACGTACTGGAGGTGGCGCCTCCCATGCCGTCCGTGTGCTTGCCGTAAGGGTCGGGGCTGCCGATTACCCGTAGGCAAAGCTGATCCCTCTCCGGCCCGGCACGTTGGGCGGCGGCAGGTAGGTCCGCGAGCTTGAAGAATACGCCCTTGGAGGTGCCGCCGCGCATGTACGTCGCGGGGATACGAAGTTGTGCTGCCTGCGGCGCACCCACGCTCATGCCAGTCTCTCTAAGATCGCGCTGCCGCTCATGCGGCCACGCCGCCGTCCAAAAAGTCTTTGGCGAAGCGCTGGAGCACGCCGCCGGCCTCGTAGATGGTCACTTCCTCCGCGGTATCCAGGCGGCAGGTCACCGGCACCTGCACGGCGCCGCCGTCGCGGCGAGTGATGACCGTGGTCATCTTGGCTCGCGGTGCGATCTCCCCGAGCACGGTGAAGGTCTCACTGCCATCGATGGCGTAGGTCTCGCGCGTGTCGCCCGGTTGGAACTCAAGTGGCAGCACACCCATACCGATTAGATTCGTTCGGTGAATGCGCTCAAAACCCTCCGCGACAATCGCTTCCACGCCCGCTAAGCGCACGCCTTTGGCGGCCCAGTCGCGGGAGGAGCCTTGGCCGTAGTCCGCGCCTGCGATGATGATCAGGGGCTGTTCCCGCGACATGTAGCGCTCGATCACTTCCCACATACGCATGACCTCGCCCTCCGGTTCGAGGCGCGCGAGTGAGCCTTGGCGAATGCTGCCAGCGTCGTCTCGCACCATCTCGTTCAGGAGCTTGGGGTTCGCGAAGGTAGCGCGCTGCGCCGTGAGGTGATCACCGCGGTGGGTGGCGTAGGAGTTGAAGTCCTCTTCCGGCAAGCCCATCTTGGCCAGATACTCACCCGCGGCGCTCGAGGCTAAGATGGCGTTCGAGGGCGATAGGTGATCGGTGGTGATGTTGTCCCCCAGCACCGCGAGGGCCCGCATATCACGCAGCGTGCGCGGTTTCGCGAGTGCGCCTTCCCAGTACGGTGGGCGACGGATGTAGGTGCTCATTTCGCGCCAGTGATAGAGGGGTGATGCGCGCTCAGACTCGACCACCACCTTGGCGAACATCGGCTCGTACACATCGCGAAACTGCTGCGGCTTCACCGCAGAGCTCACGATGGCGTCGATCTCTTCGTCGTCCGGCCAGATGTCCTTGAGGGTGATGGGTATGCCGTGGGCGTCGTGGCCGAGGGCGTCCTTCTCGATGTCGAAGCGGATGGTGCCGGCGAGGGCATAGGCCACCACTAGCGGCGGTGAGGCGAGGAAGGCCTGTTTGGCGTGGGGATGGATACGGCCGTCGAAGTTGCGATTGCCGGAGAGCACGGCGGTGGCGTAGAGATCCCGTTCGACGATCTCCTGTTGGATCGCCGGGTCCAGGGCGCCACTCATGCCGTTGCAGGTGGTGCAGGCGAAGGCTACGACCCCGAAACCCAGCTGTTCGAGTTCGCCAAGCAGGCCAGCTTCGCTGAGGTAGGTCTTCACGGTCTTCGATCCGGGGGCTAGCGATGACTTCACCCAGGGCTTACGCATCAGCCCTCTCGCGTTGGCGTTGCGCGCGATCAGGCCGGCGGCCACCATGTTGCGCGGGTTCGAGGTGTTCGTGCAGCTAGTGATGGCAGCGATGATGACCGCACCGTCGGGCATTTGATCCGGCGTTTCTTCCCAAGCGCCGGCGATGCCCCGGCTCGCCAGCTCTGCCACCGGCAACTTGGCGTGTGGGTTCGACGGGCCAGCCAGGGTGCGCTCCACCGCGGCCAAATCAAAGTGCAGTACGCGGTCGTACTCCGCGTGGGCGAGGTCGTCGGCCCATAGGCCCGTGTGGCGAGCGTAGCGTTCGACCAGCTGCACTTGGGAGTCGTCGCGACCGGTAAGGCGCAGGTAGTCGAGGGTCTGGTCATCGATGCAAAACATCGCCGCCGTGGCGCCGTACTCGGGCGTCATGTTCGAGATCGTGGCGCGATCGCCTACGGTGAGGCTGTCTGCGCCCTCGCCGAAGCACTCGAGGTAGGCGCCGACCACGCGCTCGCGACGGAGGTACTCGGTCAACGCCAGCACTAGGTCTGTGCCGGTGATCCCCGGCCGTAGGCAGCCTTGTAGCTCCACGCCGATGATCTCCGGAAGGCGCATCATGGAGGCGCGTCCCAGCATCACAGACTCCGCTTCCAGGCCACTCACGCCGACGGAGATCACGCCGAGCGCATCCACCATCGGCGTGTGCGAATCGGTGCCCACGCAGGTGTCGGGGAAGGCGATGCCTTCGCGAACCTGCACCACCGGCGACATCTTCTCCAGGTTGATCTGGTGCATGATGCCGTTGCCTGGGGGTATCACGTCGACGTTTTCGAAGGCCTCCTTGCACCAGTTGATGAAGTGAAAGCGGTCCGCATTGCGACGCTCTTCCACGGCTCGGTTCTTGGTGAAGGCGTCCGCCTCGAAGCCGGCGTGCTCAACGGCTAGGGAATGATCGACGATGAGCTGTGTGGGCACGACCGGGTTGACCTCGGCCGGGTCACCGCCCTGGGTCGCGATCGCATCGCGCAGGCCGGCGAGGTCGACCAAGGCGGTTTGGCCCAAAATGTCGTGGCAGACCACGCGCGCAGGGTACCAGGGGAAGTCCCGGTCGCGGCGTCGTTCGACGATTTGGCGCAAGCACTCCTCCAGGATCTGGGGGTCACAGCGGCGCACGAGCTGCTCGGCGAGGATTCGAGAGGTGTAGGGCAAAGTGGCGTAGGCGCCCGGGCGGATGTCCTCGACGGCGCTGCGCGCGTCGAAATGGTGCAGATCGGTCCCCGGCAGTGGCTTTCGATACTTCTGATTCATGGTCGTCATGATACGCCGGATCGGACGCTTGCTCCTCCCCTGCGGGCGCCGCTACGCTCACCTCTCCCAAGCCCTTGAACGGTTGATCGCGATGAACCCTTCACCGCTCTTTCGAGAGACACGCCGGGAAGTGCTTCACGGTCTGATGCGCGAGCATCCCTTTGCCACCATCGTGTCCTCGGGCACGGGTCAGCTGAGCGCGGATCACGCACCTCTGGTCCTTCACGAGGGGAAGCCCAGCGTACTGCGCGGTCACCTTGCCCGTGGCAACTCCCTGGCCCGTGCCTCGGCCGATCCCATCGAGGTGCTGGTCATCTTCCAGGGGCCCCAGGCCTACATCACCCCTACCTGGTACGCGTCCAAGCAAGAGCATGGCAAGGTGGTGCCTACCTGGAACTACGTGGTCGTCCACGCCCGGGGAACCCTACGCTTCGTCCAGGATCCGCAGCGGTTGCTCGCCCATCTGCACACGCTGACCAACACCCACGAGGGATCTAGGGTTGCCCCCTGGGCCGTCTCGGATGCACCGAGCAGTTATGTCGCGCAGCAGTTGAAGGGACTCGTCGGCTTCGAAGTCGAGATCGGGAGCGTTGTGGGCACATGGAAGCTGAGCCAGAACAAGGGGGCCGCTGATCGCGCCGGCGTCGAAGCGGGCTTGCGTGGCGAAGGTGACCCGCAGCAAACTGCGGTTTCGTCCCTCGTTCGCGAGCGCGCAAGGCGCTAGCGGCAGTCCGCTCTCGAGGTGAACAGGGCGGCTAGGTGAGTTCTCCTGGCAGGTCTGTCAATCGCGCGGCACTCGCGCGCCGCTCACGATCAAGAGATTGCCCACATCGTTGCGCCCGCCGGCGTTCGCCCGCATCTCGTTGATGACGAGATCGACCCGTCCATCGCCATCCAAATCGCTTGGTGCGGCGCTGTACATCAAGGTATCGCCCGCGTCGCTCTGACCCGTGCCGCCGAATGCGCCCAGGATATCCGTGATCGCGAATCCCGCCGGCCGCCGTCCTTCCGCGAGATCGATCCGGGCCGGCCACGGTCCTGGTTGACCCCATAGGACGTGCACCGTTCCGGCCTGGAAGCGACCGGACGGGCTGGCCAACGGAGAGGCCACGGCGAGGTCGGTGATTCCGTCACCGTCAAAGTCACCGTGCAGGGAGGTGTCAGCCCCGATCGCTCCAGCCTCAGGCTCCGCGAGGGTCGAAAAGGTGAGATCCGCGGGTACAGCATCCATCGCGAAGCGACGGTCACGCAGGTTCCGCGCGGTGAAAAACACGTGCCCCACGCCGCTCTCCGTCCGGCCGAGCGCGTCGCCTCGAATATCGCCCAGGAAGAGGTCGGCGGCGCCGTCCCCGTTGTAGTCCTCGCCGGCCAGCATGTCCTCGCCTAGGCGTAGGTTTGCGAAGGCGCCGGCCACGGTAGCCCCATCGATGCGGGTGACGCTACCCGGTGCCGTGTCAACGGTGAGCGTTGCCCCGAAATGGTAGTCAGTGGCGCCCGCGGGAGGGGTGATCTTGAGCAGGTGCCCGGCGAGGGGGGTGGCACCGAAGTTCGCCAGATCCACTGTCAGCGTCTGCGCCAGCGAGACGCCGCCGCGGAGCAGCCAGGCGGCGCCGCGGTTGGGCTCCCCGTTGCCGTCCTCCTGATCCGCGCCGATGAGTACGTCGGCGATGCCATCGCCCGTGACGTCGCCAGTGCGCATCCACATCCCCAGGCGGTCCAGCTCGGCGGCACCTACCAAGGTCAGCACGGTCGCGTTCGCAGGCGGGGCAGCGAGGTCGAGGGGCGCGTTGTTGCGCGCGAGGTCGCGCACGGTCGCGCCTCCGACGAGGATCGAGACGGCGCCTGCCCCGATACGTCCGGACGACGGTTCGCGGTAGTTCTGACGGGCGATGATGAGATCACCGATGCCGTCGCCCGTCACGTCCTCCATCCAGATCTCACTGCTGGTCACCTCCTGGCGCGCGGCGCCAGCAATGATGAGGATGTCGTCGGCGTCGACGGCGCTGTTGATGTCGCCGCGCAGAAGGGTGCCGTCGCCGAGCACGAGGTGAACTTGACCTGCGTCGGTGCGTCCTAAGGGAGAGGCGAGCATGGCCGACATGGCGTAGTCCTCCGCCCCATCGCCGTCGATATCGCTCCCGGCTGCGACCGGCACACCGAATTGCCCTGTGGATGCGGCCCCGCTAAGGCGCAGGATGCCGTTACCGGTCGGGGTAGTTGACAGGTCTAGGACAGGGCCCGCGCTCGGGCCCGGCGGAGGTGGCGCTGGAGCCTGCGATGGGCCACTGCCGCCGCCCCCGCACCCGTGCAGCAGCAGGGCTGCGATCAGGTACGGGCCGATCCGCCGCCGCTGCGGATGCTGCTTCCCCCAGCGCCTGGGCGCCGGGTGGTAGGGGGGATGGTGCGCAGCCATGGAGAATCTTCCTCTGGACGGCCAAGGGAACGGCGGCCGCATGCCAAGTGTGACCACGCAAGTACGCCCTCGTTCGGGGGAACGAGTATCGCGAGTGGGGGGCGAGTGGTCGTAGGGCGTCCCCCGCGCGCCTGAGCCGTGCCGCCTCGTCCTCTTACGGTCTTCATCTCGCTTGAGGAACGTCGTCGTACGCGGGTGGTCTGACGGGTCGACGTCGCCACCTCGGGCCGTTGTCTGGGGTGTGGATGTAACGTAACGCTGCGAGAGCACAACCCTTGGGAGCACTCCTATGGGGTGCGCTGGTGATGTTCAGGTTCGATTCATCGCCGACCGTGCAGCCTAGGTGCCGATGCCTGGTGCTGACCCCACGACGGGGGGGAAGGCGCAGGTGAACAGAGGACGGGGGACCAACAACATGGAGAGGACACGCATGGTCGCTGCCCACACCAACGTTGCCGAGATCAAAACGCGTGAGGAGGCCGCACGCTTCGCCCAGGAGTACCACGATGCGCTGGTGCGCCAGCTACGCCTGACCGCGAGCCGGCAGGCGCGCGAAGCGGCAAATGGTGACTGGTCCGCGTTTCGCCGCTCCGGCGAGCGCCTGGAGGCAATCGCCGAGCGTCTGAGCGCTCCCGGCCAGCTCCCGCGCATCGCCTGATCCCCGTCGGACACGGCAATGAGGGTGTTCCGTGACCGATGACGCTGTGACAGGACACGGTAACGCACCGGCCTTCGGAATCAAGGATGAACACATTCACACGCAGTCTCAGCGGACTCGCCGTAGCGGCACTGCTCGTCACTGGTGCGCTCGCCGGCGCGGGGCAGTTGTCTCAGCATAACGGTGGGAGCCTCACGCTCGAAAACGTGTACGCGCCCTTAGATCGGATGCTCGCGGCGGTCGCTACTCGACTCGATCTGACCGATACCGGGACTCGACCGGATCTGCATGAACGGGTCGTCTCACGCGCCAAGATGGGGCCGCGGCTGGCTTTCCTAACGGCGGCTGGCGAAACGCGGCGCCTACGGGTGTCTGTGGAGCTAGATACCGGCCGCGATGGTACTGCAGGGTTCGTGCCGGCGGCCGCGCTCGCCGCGCTCGATGCGCGGTGGGTGGATGGGCGCTCCGCTTTGATCGACCTGCCAGGCGAGTCCCTTGAGGCGTTCGCTCGCGTAAGGTCGGTACGGCACCTGCGCTTCGTCGCGGTCGTGGCGACGCCCTAGGGCGCGATCAATGCACCGTCAACTCGCCTTGCGGTAGTTGCGCTTGCCGGGCACGTACATCGCTACGCGCGGCACGGCGGTTGTGTAGGCGAAGACGTCGTCCAACTTGCCCGGCGAAGACGCCGCCTCCAATGCCTGACAGATGCGTTCAGCCGTGAATCGGTCGGTGACGCCCCGCAGATGGGCGTACTCGCGACTGACCCGCGCGGGACTCGCGGCTGACACACGTTCCTCCCGAGGTTCAGCGATCCTTGAGTAGTGAATGCTCACTCCCGGCGCACCGGCGTTGAGCATGACGCCCATCAATTCGTCCATATCATCTCGGCGCACCACGGCATTGAGGGACAGCTGGTTGTCGACGCCGCGTCGCGGGGCGTTGATCTTCATGCCCGAACCGCGCCCGCCGGCTCCCACGTCGAAGACCGATTGATCGCGCCAGTGGGCGTGCCCCTGAAGATGATCGATGGCGTTGATGATCTGCTGCATGCTGGCGGCGTGGTGGTGGTGGGAGATAAGGCCGGGCAGGTTGAACATACCCTTGTCGATCTCCATCGAGTACATGATGCCTCGCCCCGGCAGGTGAAACTCGCCGACGTTGGCCATGCGATCGAAGATCTCTTCCGAGTCTTCCTCGTCGGCAATCACCATGAGCACTTCCTTCTCTTGCTCCTTGGTGATGCGTAGCCACCCTAGACGATCGCGTAGGCCTCGGCCTTCCACGTAGTGCACGATGGGGCCGTGCGCGCCCCCTTCGATGGCTGCTCGCGCAACCCGCTCGCTGTACTGGTGCGCGACTACGCAGCTCAGCAGGCGCAAGTTGTGCTGTAGGCTCTGCGCCGGTTGCTCGGCATCGGTGCCGCCCGTGGTGTAGTTATCCCCCGGGCACGCAAACGCGTTGCCCCGGAACGCCGCCTCGCAGCGCATGGCGAAGACCGCGCCGGTGGCCTGCATGTGCAGCCGCCCCTCGGTCACGATCGTGGCCAACACCGCGTCGACATCGCTCTGGGGTACCACCAGTCGTAGCATCACCTTGACTGGACTGATTGGGGGTAGCCAGCGTGCGTACCATCGATCGCGAACGGTGGTACCTCGCGCCTTCCACACCAGCATGGCGCGGTGCGACTGTGCGTGAAGCACCTCGATCACGTGTTCCGCGATCGTGCTTGGCAGGACTGCCGTGACGACGGAGAGCTCATGCTGTTGGCTAAACATCAGCCCGACACCTCCACGCCGCCGACGATAGGATCGTCCTCGTAGCGCTCCGCAGCCCGTTGCCGCGAGAGAGACTGTTGTTCCTGGTAGTGTGTGTACAACCCTACGGTCAACACCGTGAGGATGGGCCCAACGGAGGCGAGGGCAAGAACTCCGAAGCCGTCGGTCACTCCCGGCACGCTGCCGCCGATGCCAAGCCCCATCGCCAGCACAAGCGGTACGGTGATGGGGCCGGTGGTCACGCCGGCGCTGTCCCAACCGAAGTTGACGAAGCTGTGGGGGGATAGCCAAGTGAGCACCAGCACGACCGAGTAGGCGGGTAGCAGCAACCACACGAGCGGCACGTCGTAGGCGAGCTTGATGACGCCCGCGGCGATGCCGAGGCCGACCCCGACCGCGACGCTTTGCATCAACAGTCGCTTGCGAAACGCCCCTACGGTGATGCGCTCGACCGTATCGCCCAGGGCGTTCAGGGCGGGCTCGGCCAAGGTGGCGCCGTAGCCTAGGAAGAAGCCGAAGGCGACCGCGAGCATCTTGCCCATGGCAGGCGACTCGAACATGGCGAGTTCGGCGTGATCTAAGCCCCAGGGCACGATGGTGGCGAAGGTCAGAGGCACGTTGCCGCCGAGCTGTGCGCCGAGCGGGGTAAGCCCCAAGGTGATGCCAAGGCCGAACAGCATCATGCCGAACAGAGCGAAGCCCACGCCCACGGTCACGTCGTTGCCCTCAGCTAAGCGTTGGCGTAGCACCAGCCGCAGCACCAAGTACAAGAACAGGCACAGCGGCACGATGGCGCGCAAGGCGTCTAGGGCGGCTCCCCAGACGCGTTCCGCGATCGAAACCTGGTCGTCCCAATGCTGATCGGTGACCAGGGACAGAGGGCGTTGGTGTAGCTTGCGAATCACGATATCGGAGCCGGACAGCACCATACGGCCATCCTCGAAGGTCACCTCACCGCCGTCGAAGCCGAGCAGGTAGCCGCGCGGCAGCTCGCCGCTGGCCACGTAGCGAGCGAACTCATCGCTGCTGATCGGGTCTTCGCGCACATTCAGCAAGCGCTCATCCTCCTGGGTCATCGTGCTCTGAGCCGCCACCGTGTCACCAGTGTAGTAGCGTCCGCCGTAGTAATCGTCGAGCACGAAGTGCAACAAGCCGAGCAGCATCACGGCGAGGATCGGAAACAGGGAGGCGAGGGTAACGATGCCAAAGCCCGAGTGTCCACCGCTGCCGCTGCCGCTGGATACGACGCGGCACACGCCTATCCCCAGAGCGAGCACTAGCGGCACGGTAACCGGTCCCGTGGTCACCGCACCACAGTCCCAAGCCAGTGCCAGCACGTCGCTCAAGACGGGATTGCGCGAGTAAAGCCAGGTCAGCACGAGCAGCAGCCCCGCGATGGGCATGGCCAGGTACTTCAGTGGCCAGGCGAAGAAGAAGCGTAGGACTCCTAACGCCACGGCGACACCAACCCCCACGCCCACGGCGAGCACAAGCTGGCCCGCGAAGTCATTCAGTAAGCTGTAGAGCAGCGGCGCCTCGTTCGCTCGCACGCCGGCCCCGGCTGCCTTCAGCACGGCGATTGCAGGCTCGGCGAAGGTTGCGCCCACGCCGAGTACAAAGGCGAGGGCGAGAATGACCAGCATGGGACTGCGCCTGGGCAGGTAGCTGCCGAAGATCTCCCCGAGTGGCATCAACCCCAGCCGCAGCCCTTCCATGAAGAACATCAAGCCAGCGCACACCACCAGCAACCCGGTGGCGATCATGGCGGCGTACACCAGCGGAAGGTGTAGGACAAACCACTGGAAGGCGATCAGGTAGGCGACGATGAACCAGATGCCGGACAGCTGGTTGAGAAAGTTGCGCCGAAGATAAGGTACTAGTACGCGAAGGCTGTCTCGAAAGCCGAGATGGAAGCGATCGCTGTTCGGATGATGTCTCACGTACGCTGCTGCCGGTCGAAGGTGTACCCCTTGCTATCGGCAGCGGCGGTGCGAACTTGACTGTGGTCAGTCCAAGGAACGTGTCATGAACAGATACCGCGGGTCGCCGTAGGAGAAACCCTCACGTTCGTACAAGCGGCGAGCCGGGTTGTTCTCGAGTACCTCGAGCGTGACTCGACAAGCGCCCATGCGCCGGGCCCGTGCCGCCACACCCTCGAGCAGCGCTTTACCGACGCCACGCCCGCGGGCCTGCGGCACGACGGCGAGGTCGTGCACATTGATGAGGGGCCTCGCCTTAAACGTGGCATAGCCGATGAAGCAGTTCGCCACGCCGAGCGGCGTATCCTCGTCGTAAGCCAGCAGGCTGATGGCGCCGGGCGTCGCCCGTAGGCCTGCTACCAGCTCGCGCTGCACGGTCTCAGGTAGGGGAGCCGCGCCGCCCATCGCGTCTTGGGCGTACGCATTGGTGATCTCCACGATGTGTTGGGCATGGACCGGGTGGTCGTAGTTTGCGTCGACGATGGATACGGTCATGAGGGTTCCGTCCCAGATCGAGTTGGGGTATGGCTCTGGACCCACCAGCTCCAACGGAAGAGCAGGGCCCCCGCTTGCACGGCGAGCAAGAGCACCATGGGGATCGCGCCGGACACGGCGAATGCGCGGATTACCGATTGGCCCCCGGCAGAAAGGATCGCCGCCCCGGACAGGAGCGCGATCACGAGGCCCCAGAACAAGCGTTCGGCCAACGGTGGATCCTCCATCGCGCCTCGCGAGAACATCCCGAGGACGTAAGCGCCGCTATCTGCGCTGGTGAGCAGGAAGGTGAATACTAACAGCAGCGTCAGGCTCTGGGTGAACTTGGTGAAGGGCAGATGCTCGAGCACAGCGTAGGTGGCGGCAGGAGCCGTCGCGAAGTCAGAGACTCCTAGGTCGATGCCGTTTGTCGCCAGGTGCAGGGCAGTGCCCCCGAGCAGGGAGAACCAAAGCAACGTGACGAGTGTCGGCACGAACAGCACCCCGAGTACCAGCGTGCGCAGGTGGCGGCCGTAGCTGATGCGGGCGATAAAGGCGCCGATGAAAGGAGTCCACGCGATCCACCACAGGAGCGTAGTGAGGCTCCAATCGCGGGTCCACTGCCGGGCTTCGCCGGCCGCGCGCAGTTGGGTGGACAGCGATAGCAGTTCGCTTAGGTAAGCGGTAGCACTCTCGCGCAAGGTGCCTAAAATCTCTGTGGTCGGTCCAGCGAAGAAAAAGAATAGGGCGAGCAGCGCCGCCAGCCCCATGTTCACGTTGGATAGGAACGCGATGCCGCGGCGCAGGCCGGCGGTGACGGAGGTCAGGTAGGCCGCCGCCAGCAGGAGCAGCAGCACACTCTGGGACACGGGCGAGTCGGGCAAGCTCCCATCGCTCACGCGAGCCACGCCGGCACCCATCTGCAGCGCGCCCGCGGAAACGCTAGCGACGACCCCCACGAGCACGGCGATCAGGGCGATCCAGTCGACCGCTCGGCGCACGCGCCCGGACGCCGGCACGAGGGGACTCGAGGGTAGGGGTGCGTGTCCGCGACCCGCGAAGGCTGCGATGGCGAGTGCGGCGACGGCGTACACGGCCCATGCGTGCACTGACCAGTGGAACTGAGTGAGCGCAAGCGCCAAGCGTCGTGCGGGATCGGACGCCGGCGCCGGGCCGCCGGGAGGCGGATTTAGAAAGTGGATGAGGGGCTCGGCGGCGCCCCAAAAGACCAGGCCTGCGCCCATACCGGCGGCGAAGAGCATAGACAGCCAGGTGACCGTGCGGAACTCCGGTCGCGCTTGCGCTCCTCCAATGCGGTGCCGTCCGATCGGCAGCAAGACCACTGCGGCGCAGACCAGCACCGCCCCGCTCGCCACCAGCAGGGTCAGCCAGTCGAAGTGGCGCAGGAACGTCGCGGCGACGCCCTGGACGCGGGCGCCGGTCTGCGCGGGTAGTGCAATCGCGAGGAGGGCGGCGACGGCGATCACCGCGTGGGGAAGGTAGCGGCGTATGGCAGGGGCGTTCATGCCGCCACAGTGTAGTGGGGTCTGGGCCGGGTGGGCAGGGTCGGACGCGGCGGCAAGTGGGGGAGTGCTGGCCGAACGTCGCGTCGATCCTGGGCATGAGGACCAGTGCCCGAAACGGGAGCGCCGAGCTGCGTGCCCGCGCGCGTTCTATCGCGCCTAGAGCTGTTACGTTCATCGCATGCGCGAGGAGGTGGGCGAGCTTACGCGGTGAACGAGGAGAACTGGGTCACGCTGCCGGCAGGGGAGGTCGATTTCGCCTCCTGGGCCGTGCGCTCTTTGTTTCGCGTGACGCGCGAGCGCTTGCAGCCGTCTGACTGGCAGCAGGCAACCGCGCAAGCAAGCGACCAGACGCGCCTGGAGCAGCAGCTCGTCGATTGCCAATGGGAGCTCGCCCTTCAGCATGAACTGCTCGATGGCAACCCGATGTTGTCCCAGTCGCTTCTGCGCCGCGGCGCTTCACCGTCGCGGGACATGGAACCGGTGGTGGCCTACGTGCGCTCAGAGGCCGGCCGCCCCTTCGTGCGGGAGCAGTTTCTGGGCTGCCTCGCGCTCCTGGCTCGTGCCGCGGCAGACGCCCTTTCGCAGGTGCCCCCTGAGCCGGACGGGGATGGCATCGTGCCCACCTTAGCCGAACGCGTCGCGGACGCGCTCAATGCGCGACTGGCCCGCCATGGCGATGGATTGCGTCGCGCGCTAGGCCTAGCCCACACTGATACGGGCGCGCTGATCGGCGACGGAACGGTCTATCAGCTCCTGGAGCGCTGTGAGGGAAGCACAGCGGCATGAGGGTTACCGCGCCCGTCTAGCGCTTGCTTTAGGACCCCCCTGTACCCGCGCGAGAAGGATCTTCGCCATGATCGCATCGCTACGCCTGTCACTGCCCCTACTAGGCAACGCGGCCATCCTATCGCTGTTGGCGAGCTCGTCAATGGCGGAGGTGGATGTGGCCGTCCTCCAGAAGCTCACCGCCGCGGACGCGGCCGCCGGTGACGAATTCGGGTTCTCCGTGTGGACCGACGGGCAAAGGCTCGCCGTGGGTGCCTTGGAGGACGACGACAACGGCGAGGCGTCCGGTTCGGTGTACCTCTACGAGTTCGATGGCGGAAGTTGGCTGCAGACGCAAAAGCTGCTGGCCCCGGATGGGGAGCCAGGCGATCAGTTCGGTCAGGTACGCTTGCTCGGCGATTTGCTCGCAGTGGGAGCGCGGACAGACGACCTGCCGGGAGCGCCGAATGGGGGCAGCGTCTACCTCTTTACCTACGATGGCGTGCAGGCGAGCTGGGTCTTCCAGCAACAGCTCATCGCCAGCGCCGCGAGCGCCGGCGACATCTGCACCATCAGTGAACTCTGGCCAAATCACCTGCTGATGCCCTGCACCCGCGACGACCCGGGTGGAATCACCGACGCGGGCGGCCTCTTTGTCTTCGAGCGTGAGGGCGAGAGTTGGATCGAGCGGGCGCAGCTCGTGCCCTTGGCAGCGGCGCCCGGAGACAACTTCGGTGGCGGTGCTTTCGATTCCCAGGGCCCACAGCGCTTGGTCGGCGGCAGTCGGCGCGCGGACGGTGTAGCAACGGATGCCGGGGGCTTGTGGGTGTTCGAGCAGGATCCGCAAAATTCAGGAGTCTGGCTGGAGCTCGGCGAGCTGGTGCCGGCGGATCTGCAGGCCGGCGACGAGTACGCTGCGCGCGGCGCCTTCTCGGGCGATCTACTCGCGGTCAGCGCCCCCGAGGCCAACGACACCGCCCCAGGGGCGGGTGCCGTCTACCTATTTGCCCGCGATGAGCAAATGCCGACAGGTTGGCGACTCGAGGCCAAGGTACTGAGCGAGGACACGCTCGCCGGCGACAACCTTGGTCGAGGGCTCACGTGGTTCTCGCCGGATGTTGTGATCGCGGGTGCCCCGGATGACGCAACCCGAGGCCCGCTCAGTGGTGCGATCTACGTGTTCCGTCGCGATGAGTGTGCTGATGGCGCTTGGGGGCAGGCGGCGAAGTTCATCCCCCAGGACGTCGCCGTCGGCGATCTGTTCGGGCGGCAGATGTCCGCATCGGGCGATGGCTCGCTCCTCGCGGTAAGTGCGTGGAGCCACGACGCGGCGGCGGCCGATGCCGGTGCTGTCTACATGCTCTCCGTGAGCGACCCCCTCGACAGCGATGGGGATGGTGTCCTGGACGATCGCGACAACTGCACCACGACGATGAATCCAAATCAGCGCGACAGCAACGGTGATGGCTACGGTAATGTGTGTGACGCTGATCTGGACGACAGCGGTCGGGTGACCGTTGCCGACTTGCGCTTGCTGGTGGAACGCCTCTTCACGGCGGATGCAGACGCCGATCTAAATGGCGACGGCACGGTCACGGTGGCGGACTTTACGCTGGCACGAGAGCAGCTGTTCCAGGTCCCAGGCCCGAGCGGTCCGGTACGGTGCTTCGCCAGTTCCGTGCGGGCGGCGGGATGATCAGCAGTTGCTGAGCAGCGAGCGCATGAAGGCGCTTTGCCGCGAATTGCCGGCGGCCACTGAGCAGGTGCAATGGGGCGATAACGTCGTGTTCAAGATCGGCGGCAAGATGTTCGCCGTCACCGGTCTGGCGGCGAATTCCCGCTACTCCTTCAAGGTGGATGCGGACCGCTTCGTCGAACTGACCGGGGTGCCCGGCATTGCGCCGGCGCCCTACCTGGCGCGGGCCAAGTGGGTCCAGGTGGATCCGTCGATGTGCCCGTTCCCGGCCGAGCACCTGGTGGTGCTGCTCCGCCATTCCTACGCGCTGGTGTTCGCGAAGCTGACGAAACGCGTTCAGCGCGAGATCAGCCAACGCACAGGGTAGGGGGCGGCGAAGCTCGCCACCCCCGACTAGCTTCCTGAAGCCTTAGGCGTCGTCGTCGTCGTCGTCGGTGCGCTCTTCGATGCGTTCGCCGCGACGGTCCAGTCGCTCGTCCGCGCGGTCACCACGGGTCTCTCGGCGATCCTCAATGCGATCACCTTTTCGGTCAGCACGCTCTTCGATGCGATCGCCCTTTTTGTCCAAGGCCTCGGACATGTTGTCACGCCCTGCGGCCTCCGCGCGTTCGCTCTTACGGTCAAGCTTAGCGTTAGCGCGCTCGCCGCGACGGTCGAGACGCTCGTCCTTGCGTTGGCCGGAGTTGTCCAAACGCTGCTCGCGGCGATCGCCCTTTTTGTCTAGGCGCTCCGCCGCGCGCTCGCCACGATCTGCCCTCTTGGCACCCTGCTCGGCGAGTGCGCCCGTGCTCGTGCCAAACGCCAACGCGGCCATCAGCGGCAAGGTAACGATCAGCTTATTCATAACGTTCTCTCCCTGTCGATTCGATTCAATCCTAAGCAGCGAGACGCCTCGCGCCCTCTGGCTAGTGTCCTGAGTTAGAAGTTCGTTGATGAATTCGCGGCACCTTTTCGCCCCTGAACACGTTGCTCCTCCTCCCGTGGAACCTGCCACGCTCGTCGTCGCGCCGCGCTCAGGCACAAAAACTCGCCTGCGAATTCATCAACGAACTTCTAACTCAGGACACTAGCCTGCTTTATTCATGAGGTGTGGCGTTGAGCCCCTGAGATGAGATCGTAGGGCGTTGACCGCAGCTGAGCG
>JBCCWS010000058.1 GCA_039193195.1 Pseudomonadota bacterium | reverse complement strand
GCATGAGCGACCCCAACACTCGGAAAACGCCGGCCTCAACCCTGAGAACGCCTCACAGGCACTCGCTCAGCTGCGGTCAACGCCCTACGATCTCATCTCAGGGGCTCAACGCCACACCTCATGAATAAAGCAGGCTAGCGCCCGCTAGAAATACGCACCAGCCCCCAAACGCTCTATGCCGTTGCCTAGTGTTCGCAAAGTGCTGCGATAACACGGACCCAGGAATAAGACTGTAAGGCACTACGAAGCCTAATAGAACAGCTGACACGCTTCTGGCGCCAGAGGGGCAGACGAGCTCGAAGCCACACCCCTACTGATCAGCGCACGCTACTCGACTAGGCCTCGCCCCTGATCACTCGGCCGGCGCGACGCAGCCTCATTACGAACGTGTTGTAGCGGAAGTGATCCAACAACCTTCCGCCGCTCGCGACCAGACAGGCCAAGAACAAGAAGAAGGCGAACCAGAACGGGAACTGAAAGGCAACCACTATCAGCCCTCCACCCTCTAGCATCGCCTCGCGCGCAATGGCCCCCCTGAGCGTCAGCAAAGCGCCCATGCCGAGTACCGAGGAAAGCGCCGTCACAATGCGCGCCTGAGCGACCGACACCAGTCCAAACGACAGACCGACGAAGGCTGCTACGAGGGCGACGAATGCGGCGGGCCGAGGTGGCACCAGCTCCCGATTGACTCGCGAGGGCGTCCGCCCGTCGAAGCTCGGCAAGTCTTTGACCTCTATAGTTGTGCCTACGACCATATCTAAACCGGTGAGCGTGTAGCTGGCCATGCCAGTGCACGACACGTTCACGAATGGGAGCAGGAACATCACGACGATTATCGCGCTCTTCGCCGATATCAACTTACCCCAGAAGTCTGGCATTGCTAGCCCTCAACACCCTGTACCCGCCCCTAAGGTAGCCCGCACAAGTGAATTTCGCTAGGTATGCTCACGCGAGAGCAGCACCCACCGTCCCTGCAGTGCAACTCCTAGTCGCCCAGCCCAGCCCCGAGGTCAGTTCCACAGAACTAATCCCAACCATAGGCGTCCATCGCTAGAACATCGTGCATCACGCTCTCATGCAGGGGCCGTGCACCCGCGATGCCGAACGTGCCCAGCAACACGAACAGCGGCATCAGGTGCTCCGGGGTGGGGTGGTTGCGCGCGGCGTACGGGGCGTAAGAGCGATAGGCCAACAGCGTATCGATGTCTTCACGCGCGATAGCCTCGTGCAGCCATTGACGAAAATCCTGTACCCAGCCAGGGGTGCACCCGGTCTGGCTGCGCTCGGGGACCGCATGGGTCAACGATCCCGAGCCGATCAGCAGCACGCCGTCCGGCAAAGCCGCCCCTAGCACCGCGCCAAGTCCCAGGTGACGCTCTGGAAGCAATCTCGGATCGGCGCCGTCAGTCAACAGGCTCACCTGCACCACCGGTACATCGGCCCGCGGCAGCAACTCGAGCAGCGGCACCCAAGCACCGTGATCGAGGCCACGACGCGCAACCGCCCGCACGGGAAGCGCCGGATGGGCGCGGCTGATCGCCTCGCTGAGTTTCAGCGCCAGTTCGGGTGCCCCGGGAGCCGGGTACACCGTCTCGCCGAGAACTGCTGGAAACCCAACGAAATCGTGCACGGTAGCTGGTGACGGATCCGCACTCACTTGCACGTAGGGGTGTTTGTGATGCGCGGACACTACGACGACCGCCGAGGGTGTGGGCATTCGCCGCCCCAAATCACGCCAGAACTGGCGCGCCGGATGAGCCCCCAACAGCACGTCGGGCGCTCCGTGCGATAGGAACAGACCGCGCATCGCGACTGGGTCAAACCGCTGCGCTTGCGGCTGCGGTGGGTTCGCGTGCCGGAACACTCACCGGTAGACGAAGCCGCCAGTCACCGGCGCCTAGAAGCACCTGCACCCCCGTGGTAAGGGCGAGAAGGGCCGGGAACTCCCAGCCGCCACCGCTGTTCGTAAACAGCCATCCCGAGCCGCTGTGGGCCCATGTAGCACCGAAGCTGACGCCTAGCAGCGCGATCGCTACGGATCGTACCGCCACCCCGGTCAGCAGCGCAATGCCGCCGATCGCTTCGACGAGGAAAACCGCGTACGCGAGCCCACCGGGAAGGCCGAGAGATTCGAAGAACTGGGCCGTGCCAGGCAGGGTGAATACGAATAGCTTCAGGTAGACGCTGTGGGCGAGGAATACAGCGCCGAGGCCCAAACGGAGGGTTAGCGCAGCGGCATTGTGGGAGGGGTTCGGATTCATCTTGGTGATCTCCTGGAATGGTGTGTTGGTGGTGCCGTGGGCACCGATGGACACAGGCTAGATCTTGCATCCTTGCCTCGATAGCCCAACTATGGAAATCTGATCTTGCAGATCTGCAAGCTTGAGTCTGCTCGATGAACTGGAATGACATCCCCATCGCCCTGGCGATCGCCAAGCGCGGTTCGCTATCTGGGGCCGCGGACGCCCTCGGCAAGAACCACTCGACCGTGTTTCGGCGCCTCAACGCCCTCGAGCAAGCCCTAGGTGTGCGCTTGTTCGATCGCTTACCCTCGGGCTACCTTCCTACAGCGGCGGGCAGTGAGTTGCTTGCCAACGCGGAGCGCGCCGCCGATGCCGTGGATGACCTCGCCCGGGCCGCCCAGGGGCGAGACGAGCGACCTGCAGGCGACGTTCGCCTCACCACCAACGCCAACCTGGCCGCAGATCACGTCGCCCCAGTCTTGGCAGAGCTGTCCATCACCCATCCTGATCTACGGGTAGAGGTAATCGTCAGTGACTCCGAGTACGATCTAACGCGTCGCGAGGCCGATCTGGCCCTTCGCGCCACCCGTAGTCCGCCCGAACATCTGGTGGGCCGAAAGGTAACCGACTACCAATGGTATTTGGCGGGCAGCGAAGATTACTTACGCCGTTGGGGAGAGCCTCACCTAGAGGAAGACCTAGCTAATCACCGCTACGTCGGCCCCGCGCCGGCCCTTGCCGCGCTTCCAGCCCTACGTTGGTTGACCGAGCGAACCGGGAGGCATCAAATGACCGCGACCGCTAACGCCTTCACCACCATGGCCGCCCTGGCCAGCGCGGGGCTCGGCTTAGCCGTGCTGCCGAGCGACCAGGTCGCCCCCGAGCTTCGTCGAGTGCTTCGCATTCCCCTGCGCGCCAGCGACGCGGGATCCCTGTGGATCCTAAGCCACCCGGACCTACGCGAGGTGACACGCATTCGCGCCGTCGCCAATGCGCTCTACGACGGTCTCAGGGGGCATCCGATCTTCGAGCTGTCGCCGCCCGAGAGCTGAGTCCTACTGGGCAGTCGAGGCGTTGTCCCGTCGGAACTGGCGCAGCAACCACGCTCTGGCCACGGCCCAGTCGCGCTTGACTGTGCTCTGGGAAATGTCGAGAGCCACCGCAATCTCGTCCACTCCCAGTCCACCGAACACCCGACACTCGACGATCTGCTCCTGCCGCGGGCTCAGGGCGCGCAACTGAGCAAGCGCATCATCGAGCTCGACAATCTGCTCAAGGGCCTCCCCCATGGCCAGCTCTTTATCATCCAGCAGGGTGAAGTGAAGGTCCCCCCCTCGCTTCTGCCGTGACCGTGAGCGCGCGTGATCCACGATGATGCGCCGCATGGCCTGGGCAGCCGCGCCGAAGAAATAGGCGCGTCCGCGCGAAGAAACCCGGGTGTCGTCTACCAACTTCAGATAAGCGTCGTGCACCAAGCCAGTCGTGCACAGGGAGTAGCGCTCGTGTTCACGGCCCAGCTGACGGCTCGCCATTGCGCGCAACTCATCGTAGACGAGGGGAAGCACAGCTTCCATCCGTCCGCTGCTCCCACCGCCGCCGTCGACCAATAGTTCTGTTAGTGCTTCGTGAGCGCCCCTAGCCCGCGACGTATCCGCTCCCTCGGCCATAATCCCTGCCCTTTGGCGGTCAGCATTGGTCCGGGTGATCCTACGCCGAGGAACCTAACCTCTCAAGCGCCTGCAAAGCGGGTGGGCATCGAGTACGAACGCCTTTGAGGCTCCCGCCGGCGGTGGGTTTGCGAGCTGAGGACATAGGGCCAAGGCTACGCAGCATTGCGTTAGTTCTCGGCACGCAGGGGCGGCCTCACTTGCATGTAGGGACGATGCTGAAAGGGACAACCGATCGATGAGCAGACAACGATACCAAACCGAGATCGCAGTTCTGCTCAGCGGTCATTTCGCCCTCGGTTTGCGACCAGTGCTTCATGTCCCTCTGCACTTCGGCGAGTGCAGCTCCTTTCAATCACCCCTTCCTGCGAGAAGTGGCGCACTCTCACGGTGGCCAACGCGCTGCAGAACGACCGCCAAGCAAATCCGCCAAAAACCGTGTCTGTCCCAGGGTTCGGTCGGTGCTGTAAGCGTCCTCCGACTTGCTGTCTTGCCAGACCGGCGAGGTAGCCAGCCCCGCCCCATGGCAGTGTCCGATACGGCGAGTTCAAGTCACTAGCAAGAGTCCCGCGTCTGGCGCGGCAGTTCATTGGGTACGAAACCGTGACGCGGCATAGATTACGGGAACGACGGTTCTCACGATGCATCAGACGGCGTACATTCTTTGGGGAGCCACTGAGGTCCGGAACCCCACTTACCGACCGGCACGCGGAAGCGGCCAGTCCGAGTTTCGGACTCCAAGCAGAAGGTGGAGACTAGGTCGAATGGGGATTCCGCGGCGCGGCCCTAATGGGAGTAATCCAGCTGTCCGATGCATCTGCTTGGTTGCGATCGGATGGGCATCGGTCGCGAATGGACAGCTGCACTTTGAGACCTACCGGGGGTATTTCCTCGTGGGTCAGTTCGGGGAGGTCTGCACGACCTGTGAGGCCGCGGTGCTCTGTGAGCAGGGGGTAACTCCTCCTAAGCACGGGGCCATACCCGACGCTGGCGACTTCACAGTCTTCCACCTGCAGACACGCAGTTTTTGGTCGCAAATCTCTACCATCTGGGAACTTATCTTGGCGGCAGTCGACGAGCAAAGGCTCGCTTCGCGGGGGCATACCCGACCGGTGCATGTTTATCATGTCGAAGCCGGCACCTGGTCTACGCCGACGGTTACCGAAGCCCGCCTGCGCTTGGAACCAGCTGTGCTCGAATTCGGACCTATTCGCATCGACCGTCTCACCAAAGCCTGGCGCCGGGGTAACGACAACTCCGTGAGCGGCTTCTGTGAGAATCTACCTTTGTGGGACGCGCTAGAGGCAATTGACGCTCGCGCCCCGAGAGCGCCGGGATGACAGTGCAGGAACGACACGGCGTCCCGGAGCCGATCTGGTCGTGGCGATGGATCGCGTTGCATCCCTTGCGCTTCATTGGCATTCAAGCGCATCTGTTTCTGCGAACTGCCTTCGCCCTATTCTGGCTGGCGGCTGGAGTCAACAAACTGCTCGCCGGATGGTTGACAAGCGATGTGCTGCGAGAGGTGTTTCTGGAGCGTCTCACACAAATGCCGCCTGGCGCATTCGCTTCGCTATTCCTGCAACACGTAGCGATCCCCCTGTACATCCCGGTTGCGCTGGTGATGATTGTCGGCGAGATCTACCTACGTGGGCGTTGGTCTGCTCCTAGGCCTAACCACACGTATAGCAGCGGGGAGCAGTCTGTTTATCCTATTATGCGTCGCGATAGGTGGATTCTACGACGCCTCGCTGATCCCATTTTTTGCCCTTAACCTGATGTTTCTTTGCTGGCGTTCCGGGTTGTGGCTCGGCCTAGACCGCTATCGAGCAACGCGAGGAACACGCGCACGGGCCTACGCGGCGAGCACCCCTGTCTCATCCTTCGCTTTGCCGCGCAACGGTGGAGTAGAGATGCGCCTAGAAGCGGGAGACGCAAGCTCGACGTGTGTTAGGCGGCGGGGCGCTGCAGCCCCGCACGTACTGCAGCCGCGCCACGCATGTACAGGCGCTGCCATAATGCCATCCGATCGGTGAAGAGCTTGCCGGCTAGATGATCCATCTCGTGCTGCACGCAAACTGCATGCATGCCCTCTAGATCTCTCTCGAACAGTTGCCCTTGCGTATTCAAAGCGCGAACACGCACCGCATCCACTCGCGATACCACGCCTTCCAAGCCTGGTAGCGAGAGGCAGCTCTCCTCGACCATGCAACGCCGCCCCGTAAGCTGTACCTGCGGATTGATGTAGATCTCGGCTGCATTTCGCGCCTCGGACATATCTACAACCAACAGCTGAAGAGAATGCCCGACTTGCGGCGCAGACAGCCCGATGCCACTTGTGCTGTGAAGTGTTTCTACAAGGTCACGGGCAAGACACTCGAGTGCTTCATCAAACCTCTCTACCGGCTCGGCGATCAAACGCAGACGCGGATCAGGTTCCTCGATGATCTGCAGGCGACTCATGGACTGCTCGTCGCCTCCGCAAGCTCCACGCGGTCCCCCCCAATCGACTCGGCTGTGGGCGCTGCCGAGCGCCTCTTTCGCAGCAGGGGCACGGTCACCATCAGGGTCACCAGCAGGAGGGCGATCTCCAAGGCGTAGACCGCGTGATAGCCCGACGCAATCGCTCGCTCTGCGCCACCCATCAGGGCGGTGACGAGATCTCTCGTAGCACCACTGAATGCAACTGCCACCCCGGCTGCCGTGGCCTGGACGGCCCCCCATGCGCCGATTGCCAGACCTGCCTGCTTGGCCGGCGCACGCGACATAGTCGCCGTTAGAGTGGCGTGGCCAAACAGCGCCCCCCCAAATCCGATTAGGAAATTTCCAAGCAGAAACAGCGGAGGGACCTGTAGCGGCGCTGCGGCCATCACCAACCCGAAGGCTGGAAGGCCCACCACTACACCAATCAACGCAGCTAGGTACGGGTCATTTCTTCGTTGGCCCAAGGAATATGAAGCCCACGCAAACCCGAATAGCCCACCGAGGGCTAGGATTGCTGTCAATCGGGTCGTCGCGCTGACCGACAGCGACAGGACCTGACCGCCAAAGGGCTCCAGCAAGATGTCCGCCATCCCGAAAGCCATCGTGCCCAATCCGACGACTGCCAGACGCCGAGTCGTTCGCTCACCCTTGCAAAAATGCGCCCAGGATTCGGAGAAACTTGGGTCCTGCTGAGCGGCCTCCCGGGTTTGACCCGGCGTGAGACGCGACTCCTGCTTCCACATCGCCACAGCGTTGAGCACCAGCGTCGCCGCCGCTGCGCCGTGAATGACGCGTACCAAGCGCCCGGGGGTGTAGTCGGTTAGTGCCCAACCAAAAATCAGCGCGCTGCCAATCATCCCAATTAGCAACATTACGTACATCAGCCCGACGACTTTCGGGTGGGACTCAGGATCCGTCAAGTCCGTCGCCAGGGCCAGGCCAGCGGTCTGTACCGTATGAGCGCCAGCGCCGACAAGTAAGAAGGCTATCGCGGCCGACCCCTGGCCGATCCACGCCGGAGCATCCGCCGACGCGCCCTTCCCTGCCAGGACCAGTAAGGCGAACGGCATTATCGCAAAGCCGCCCCATTGAAGCAGGGAGCCATTCCATATGAAGGGAACTCGCCGCCACCCAAGTTCGCACCGATGTGTATCAGAGCGAAATCCGATAAGCGCCCTGAAGGGGGCCACCACGAGAGGCAAGGCGAGCATGAGGCCCACTAGGGATGCGGGCACACCGAGTTCGACGATCATGACTCGGTTCAAGGTGCCTACAAGAAGCACCAGAGCCATGCCCACCGACACTTGAAAGAGGGAGAGACGAATCAAACGGTGCAGCGGGAGGTCCGGGGTAGCGATGTCCAAAAAGGGCAGCCAACTTGGGCTCAGTCCTTCCGCCCGCTTAGGGCCCCGCTCTGTCATGGTGGTCTTGCTCCGGAATCGTCCCTAAGAGGGGGTCGGGGGAGCCCCCGACCCCTGGCACTCCATAGATGATAAAGCGCCGCTCTTAGGCGCCACCACCGCTGAAGAACGCGGCGAACCACTGCGTATTGTTAAGAATGGCGCTATGCACTATCAGTGAGACAGTTATTACGCCGCCCAGCAGCAAGGGCAAGCCGATGCCCGGGTTGACGACGGTCCACATTCTGCCGTTGTTCATGGATCGTTCTCCCTATGAGCCCAGCCACGGCGAGTAAACCGCCGCGAGGATATGGGCGAAAATGGAAATGGTCATGAACACGCGCGCTCCGTCAATGACCTGCTTATGCAGTTCTTCCGACTGCCGTATCGTGAGGCCAGTCGGGCCGACCCACTCTGAATCGCTCATTGCAATTAGCTCCCGATATCAAGATAGCTAGGCGAACTCTCGACAACGCCATCCGAGACGTCATCTTCACTTCGCGCTGCCCTGGAGCCAGATCTGCCGCCTCGCGAACACACCCCACCCGAGCACCGCACTATCTCCACACCACGGTGGAGACCTAACCGAAGACCCTCAAAAGAGAAATCGGTCCTGTGAAGCTACAAATGGGCTTAGGACATGTCAACGCTAGTTGACGCACTATATGACAATTATTGCTGACAGTCCAAGGAAGTGACGGCATCGCCCGATTTCTGTCGGTATTTTAGGAAGTTGCAACTCGCGATGGGCGAAAATCCAGATTCCAAGCAGCCCCTGTTCACTCGGGAAGGGCCATCAGCAGGGCCTCATTCAGGCTGTAAGGTAAGCCCTGGGACGCCTAGCAGGGCGTCCAAGCGGTCGAGTTCGCCAGCGCTGGGCTCGCCGTTGCGCACTGCTTCTACCAACAGCGACTGCGACGGAGGCAGATTCCTAAGCGCGCCCTCCACCAACGTTGCCGGCACGTCCGGGCGCGTCAGCGCACGGCGGGCGATCACGCGGCTCACGGCCCGGTGTCGGGTCAGAAGCGCGCCGCTGTGCCCATCCACCAGGTAGATATCTGATCGCCCCGCGCCGGCCACGTCTCTAAACAGGAAAGTCAGACTGCTGAGGGTCATGGCTCGGGCGAGCTGCCCCCAGCCGGCCACCGTTAAATCGACCTCCTGGAACACGAGGGCATCGGCCCCCAGCGCCCCCGCCAGCCCCACGGCCGCATCCCCGAATACATGGGGGTTGGCGGCACGCCTTCCCGGCCGTCCCTTCAGCACGCCGCGCATCGTGTTGAAGCGTTGTTCGGCGGCAAAGGTAAGTTCGCGGAGGACCGGGTCAACCTCCAGAGACTCCCGAGAGACCAGCCGCACCTCGTAGCCGGCGGCACGCAGACCGCTGGCCGCCTGGCGGGCGGCCCGACGCTCGTACTCCATCGCGACGGCCGGTTGCGCCAAATCCGTCCCTACTCGCCGCTCGAGCACGCTGACGCTAGGCGGAAGGACCACCACCTGTCGCGGCGGTCGGCGAACCACACCGTTAGCTTTACCGGCAAGACCCCGTGCGCGCGCCAAAATGGCGGCTGCATCGGGCGAACGCGGGCGCAAGCGTAGGTACCGGACAAAGGCGGCCGCTGCTGCTCGATCCTGAGAGCGCGACGCCAACACCTCCCCGAGACCACGCCACGCCGCGGCGTGGCTGGGGTCGAGGGCCAACGCTCGTCGATACTGCGACTCGGCCTCGGCCAAATGCCGCGCCAAGTTGATCTGTCCATCGCTACTGCGCAACGCCAGCTCGTAACGTTCACCGCGCGTGCGTCGACGCCTATCCTGCTGCAGCCGTCGGCGCTCCTTAGGCGTGAGCGCCCTGTTAGAGGAGCCTTCGAGCGGCCCCAAGGCCCGCCAGGCATCACCGGCGGCCACTCGGACGGCAGGATCGTCGGGCAACCGCTCCACGAGTGATGCGCTCAACTCGACGGCCGTCTGGAACTTGTTGGTCAACACGTAGTGCTGAACCGCTTGCACGGCGAGGGGCGCGACGAAGGCTGTGAACTGAGGGTCTGCGCGCGCTGCATCCGCACTCGCCGGTCCGGCTAAGTCCTGAAGCGTAGCGACCCGCTCGGCAAAGCTAGGGTGGCGTCGTCCCAAGCTGGGGCTGCGATTGCTCTGTCGCGAGGATGAGCGTGCCATTTGCTCGAATAGGGCGACCATGGCAGTCCCATCACGTCCCTGGCGCTGCAGCAGCTGGACACCCCACGTATCGGCCTCGCGCTCGAGGTCTCGGGAGTAGGAGGAAAGACTCAGACGGGTGACCGTACTGCGCGCAACATCGACGGCGTTGGTGTAGAGACCCGAGACCGGCCACAGCAAGCCCGTGACCACGGAGCCGCTGATCTCTCGCCGTTTGGCCACGCGCGAGCTCACTAGGGTGTGATGCCCCGCTGTATGCGCCAGCTCGTGCGCCAACAGCGCCTCCAGCTGCGCCTCGTTTTGCAGCCAGGCCAGGGTGCCCGTATGAACGTAGATGCTGCCATCGGCCAGGGCAAAGGCGTTGGGCGTTGGGTCGCGCAGCAAGAAGAAGCGGTACCGAATGTACGGGTCGGTCGCCGCGGGCGACAGGCGCGCACCCACCTGCTCGATCCAGCGCGCGTACGTTGCATCCTTCACGACCAAACCGAGCCGTTGGAACTCCTCGCCGAGGCGACGGGCCTGGTCCAGCAGCTCTTGCTGCTGCCGTGTCTCGAGCGGCATCGCTTCGTAGACGCCCCCAGGCGCCGCCCTGGGGCTACCCCCGACGATCGTGAGCGCGCCTACCATCAGAAGACTCAACAGCGGCAGAGAAATGCGGCGGCGAGGGCTTGCTGATCGGTTCAAGTCGCGGGGTCCAAGCTGCGCAAGGGGAGCGCAAATGTAGCATGCGGCCGCAGGCGCCAGAGCGCCGCCGGTGGCCACGTCGCGGGCTCCTGCTACCATCGTTCACGCGGCGATTATGGAGTTGCCTGGGCGTAGCCGCGTAGACTCCACGACCTACTCGTTAGACTAAGGAGTCATTCCGAATGAGCCTGCTAAAGCAATTGCTCGAAAGCCAGGGCGGCGCCCTGGTCAGCCAGCTTGCCGCGCAACACGGCATCGACGAACGCCAGGTCAGCGGTGCCCTCGGGCAGCTGCTCCCGGCACTGTCCGGCGGCCTGAAGGCACGGGCGAGCGCTGATGACGGTGCCCTCGACGGCTTGCTCGGCGCCATCTCCCGTGGCGAGCACCGACAGTTCGCCGAGGATGCCAACGCGATCGCGGGCGACACGGTGGTCGACCAAGGCAACGCCATCTTGGGTCAGCTCCTCGGCAGCAAAGACACGAGCCGAGCGGTGGCCGCGCAGGTGGCAGGCAAGACCGGTATCGACGTCACGGCGGTCAAGCGCATGCTGCCCCAGGTGGCGGCCATGGCGATGGGCGCCCTCGCCTCGCAGAATGCGGGCAGCAGCGCGGATCAGCTGCGCTCCGGCCTATCGCAAGGTAACCAGGGCGGTCGCCAGCAGGCACTCGGTGGGCTGGCGAGCTTGCTTGACGCGGACGGAGACGGCTCCGTGGCGGACGAGCTGTTCGGCATGGCAAAGCGATTCTTCTAGATCGCTGAGCTTCGCAGGTGCGGCTGCGTGCGAAGCGCCGCGCCTGCTCACTCCTCCTCCAGGAACTGCGCGTAGTGCGTTCCCGCCAAGGTGGCGGCCACTTCGGTGTAGTTGCCAACGATGTGGGCAAGCGGCGCACGATTGACTTGCTTGTGCGGTGAGTGCAACGGCAGCGACCGATTCACCTTGAGGAAACCAAGCATTCGCTGCGACTGGGTCTGCTGGTCTGCAACGAACTGCTCGTACTCCACTTCGAGGCGCTCGAACGCGCCGCTTGTTGCCGTCGCCCAGAAACGATTCTCCGCAGCCACCTTCTCGAGCTCTTGCAGAAGCGTCGCGATCGGTAGGGTGATCTTGACCGCGGGTAGCGCGGTGCGGGCATGGAACTGGCCCCGTGCCAGGGCCGTGCGGCGTGACACGAGCACGCGTAGCAGATTCTTGCGGATCACGTGAATGACCCGATACCCCCGTCGACGCAGTTGCGGCAACAGCATCGAATATTCGTAGGGTACGCGCCTGACGTGCGATCGCATCAACTTGAAGCCAATGGCCTCGACCCCCATTTCCGCACGCCCGAGGGTGGCGTTCATGAAGCTTGCCACCTGGGCGCCACGCCACGCGTAGTGACCGAGCTGGCGCAGCGCGCTTGAGCTCCGGTAGGCGTGGTAGCCGTCGCTCTTGCCATAACTGCGCGCAAACAGCTCGCCGCGGCAATCCACCTGCGGATGACTGTCAAGGCACTGGCGTAGGTAGGTGGTGCCACTGCGCTGGGTACCGACGACGACGAAGCGAAGCGGTCGCTGTACGTCATCGCAGCGTGGGTCTGGTCGGTGAAGCGCCTGGGCGGATCGGGTAGTGTGGGAAACCATAGTGGTAAGAGATCGGGAGGATGCCTAGCGCATCGGGACCCGCGGAAGACTAGTGCACAGACCATGAGCGACGCCAGCAACAACTGCTCCTTGCGCGATCACGTGATCGACACCGCCACGACCCTGTTCTGGCGCCATGGCTACGATGGCGTGTCCGTTGGCGATCTCGTCGAGGCGACCGGTGCCAATCGCTACGCCCTGTACCACGCCTTCGGGGACAAGCGCGGCGTCTACCTCGCGGTCCTACAACGCTATATCGACGACGCCACCGCGATGATCGATGAGTTCCTAAAGCGGCCAGACGCCGACCCGATCGACGCAATCCGCGACGCCGTGATCGCTAAGATGCTAGACCCGGAGATGTTCCCCGCCGGCTGCCTCATGTGCACGACTGCAGTCGATATGGCCGCTCGCGACGAGGACGTTGCGGCCATTATGCAGCAGTGCAACGGCAGGATCGGCGATGCCTTCAACCGTGCCTGGGAGCAGGCCCAGCGCGACCAGAAGGTGAGCGTGGACATCACGCCGACGGCCTTCGCCGAGCTCGCGCACGCCCTGTATTTCTCGACCGGACTGCAGGCGCGGATGGGCCGCAGCCGGGAGGATCTGCTCGCCGCCCTCGAGAGCGTTTGCGACGCGCTGCGCCTGAAGTCCAGGGCCTAATCCCCTCCCTCCTAGAACCGCTTGCGCCAGAATGATCGTTCTAGTAAGGTTCGCCTCGCCTTAGAATGGTCATTCTGACCGCAGGAGACGCCCCATGGCTGACGCCCCTCAGGCCGCACGCACCGCTGTCGACCGCTTTGCGGTGCGATTTACCGAATCGGTCATCCGCCACCGCTGGCTGGTCATCCTCGCAGCCGTGCTCGCCGCGGTGGGTATCGCCTCCCAAGCCCAGCACCTGAGCTTCGGCACCAACTATCGGGTGTTCTTCTCCAAAGTGAACCCCGAGCTCGCGGCCTTCGAGGCGTTTCAGGCCACTTACACGAAGAACGACAACATCTTCTTCTTCATCGACCCGCAGAATGAAGATGGTGTGTTCAACGAGCGAGTAATGTCCGCGGTCGCAGCGCTTACGGAGGGGGGTTGGCAGCTGCCCTACTCAATCCGAGTCGACAGCGTGACAAACTTCCAGTACACGCGGGCGGAGGAAGACGATCTCATCGTCGAGGACCTGGTCGGTGATCCGACGGCACTAAGCGCCGAGCAATGGGCGCAAAAGCGCGAGATCGCCCTTACGGAGCCCCTACTCGCCGGTCAGGTGGTGAGCCGCGACGGGCGTCGCACAGCTGTTAACGTCGTCATTCAGTACCCAGGCAAGAGCAACGCGGAGACGCCGGCGGTCGCGCAGGCCGCCCGAGCGTTGCGCGACCAGGTTTCCGCCGACTTTCCCGGCTTGGACATCCGCCTAACTGGCGTCGGCATGCTCAACGTCTCCTTCGCAGAGAGCGGGCAGCGCGACTACTCCACGCTCGTGCCGGGAATGTTCGGCCTAGTGCTACTTCTTACCCTAGTCACCGTGCGATCGCTGAGCGTGACCTTGGCAGTATTCGGCGTCATTGTGCTCTCCTTGATGGTGACCCTAGGCGCCGGTGGCATGATGCGCGTCGCGCTGACACCCATC
Organism: Pseudomonadota bacterium; assembly: GCA_039193195.1. NCBI lineage: Bacteria > Pseudomonadati > Pseudomonadota > Pseudomonadota bacterium. Next base: position 18,909 of record JBCCWS010000058.1, on the reverse strand, counting down.
TCCCTCTCGTCGGCGATCGTGGTCCTCACCTTGGCCGTCGCCGACTCGATCCATATCCTCCTCACGATGCGCGGCAACGTGCGCCGCGGCATGGGCAAACGGGACGCCTTAGTGGATGCGCTGCGGATCAACTTCCTCGCCGTGGGAATCACCTCGGTTACGACCATGGCAGGCTTCCTCGCGCTCAACTCCTCCGACTCCCCGCCATTCTGGCACCTCGGCAACATGTCCGCTGCTGGGATCGGCGCAGCCTGGTTGCTCTCGATCACCCTGCTGCCCGCACTCGTCAGCCTGCTGCCCTTCAACGCTCCGCGTCGCGAAGCGCGCGCCAACCCCAGCGAAAGCACAATGGGTAAGCTCGCTGACGTCATCCTAGCCCGTCGTAACCTTCTGGCCTGCCTCTGCCTAGCAGGCGCGTTAGGTCTCGTGCTGATGCTTCCCAGGATGGAGGTCAACGACCAGTGGACCCAGTACTTCGACGAGCGAATCCCCTTCCGACCCGCCAGCGATCTGGCGACAGAGCACTTCGGCCTATACCCGATAGAGTACTCGGTGGAGGCTGGCGGGCCCGGGGGCGTGTCGGACCCGGCCTACCTGCAGCGCTTGGACGCCTTCGCCGAATGGCTCAAGACCCGCGACGAGGTAGCCCACACCTACTCCATATCCGACATCATGAAGCGCCTGAACAAGAACCTGCACGGTGACGATGAGAGTTGGTATCGGCTGCCTGATGATCGGGAGCTATCGGCCCAGTACCTGCTGCTGTACGAGCTGTCACTGCCCTACGGGCTGGACCTTAACGATCGTATCAACATAGACAAGTCCGCAAGCCGGGTGACCGCCACGCTCGGCAACGTGAGTACTGCGGACACGAAGGCCTTCCTGCGCGACGCCAACGCCTGGTTGGATGCCAACTACCCTGCTGACCTCAAACCCACGCCCACGTCCGCTAACGTCATGTTCACTTATATCACTGATCGCAACGTGGATCAGATGATCCGCGGGACGATCCTGGCGATCGCAGCGATCTCCCTGATCATGATTGTGACCTTCCGCCATATCCGGCTCGGTCTGCTCAGCCTGGTACCGAACACGCTGCCTATCCTCAGCGCCTTCGGCGCCTGGGCCGCGCTGGTCGGCGAAGTGGGGTTCTCGATCGCGGTCGTGGCGGCGATCAGCCTTGGGATCGTGGTGGACGATACGGTCCATTTAATGACCAAGTACCTACGCGCCCGCCGCGAGAAGTCGCTCACGCCCCCTGCGGCCGTGCGCTACGCCTTTGTCACCGTGGGGCCTGCGATCATCGTCAACACGATCATCCTCTCCGTTGGATTCGCCCTGCTCATGTTCTCGACCTTCAAAGTTACCGTGGACATGGGCTTGCTCACGATGCTGTCGATCCTATTTGCGCTGGTCTTGGATCTGCTGTTCCTACCCGCCCTACTGATTTGGACCGATCGCCATCCCCAACCCATCAACGAAGGAGATAGCCATGCTGCGCATGAAACCGCTCTCGCCTGAGCATGGAGAACGTCATCTGGTCCTAGTGGCGCTTGCCCTAGGGGCCCTAACGGGCTCACTCCCGATCGCCGCCCAGGACACGGATGTCAACGCGACTGACCCGCTGGAGAGAGGCTTCGCCCTCGCCGCACGTGTCGATCGCAGTGACCGCGGTTTCGGCAGTTCGCGCGTATCGGCGAAGATGATTTTGCGCAATGCGGCCGGCCAGGAGACCAGCCGACAGCTCGCCTTCCGCACCCTCGAGCGAGAGACCGAAGAGGTAGGCGATAAGTCTCTGGTGATCTTCGAGACGCCACGCGACGTAGAGGGCACCGCCCTGCTCAGCCACGCTAAGATCCTGGACCCGGACGATCAGTGGCTGTACCTGCCCGCGTTAAAGCGCGTCAAACGCATCAGTTCGGCCAACAAATCCGGCCCCTTCGTGGGCTCGGAGTTCGCCTTCGAGGACTTCACCTCCACGGAGCTGAACAAGTACACCTACCGTTACCTTGAGAGTACGCAGCTCGATGGCATGGCAGTGGACGTGGTCGAGTGCACGCCGCGCTACGAAAATTCAGGCTATACGCGCCTCAAGTGCTACTACGACCAGGACATCTACCAAACCCGTCGCATCGAGTTCTTCGATCGCAAGAACTCGCTCTTGAAGACCCTCGACATCACGGACTACCGGGATTATGACGGCGTCTGGCGAGCACACCGCATGCACATGGTGAACCACCAGACGAACAAGGAGACGGACATCGTCTACGATGACTTCAACTTCTCCGTCGCCTACGACGACGGTGACTTCGTCAAGGGCGTATTGAACCGAATCCGCTAGTCCGCGATGACCCATTCCTCGACAGGCGTTGCGATCGTTGCCTGCATTCTGAGCGCCGGCTCCAGTCACTGCGGCTGGGCCAGCGAGTGGGATATCGGCGCAGACATCGCGGCCGAGCTTCGCAGCTTCGCCGAGTCACCGCGCTTCGCGGATCAACTGGAGCACTTCCAGCCCTCGACAGCGATTAACTTGGAACTGCGGTGGGACTCGCAAGACCGCCGGCACCAGTTCGTGGTGGCGCCGTTCGTGCGCCTCGACGCGCAGGACTCTCGGCGTACCCACGTCGACCTGCGAGAGGGCTACTATCGCTACGCGGGAGACAGTTTCGACCTTCAGGTTGGTGCCGCCAAGGTCTTCTGGGGCGTAACGGAGAGTCGTCATCTCGTGGACATCGTCAACCAAACCGACGGCGTGGAGGACATCGACGAGGAGGACAAGCTCGGCCAACCAATGGTCAAGCTATCCCTGCTTCGAGAATGGGGCCAGGTGGATCTGTTAGCGCTTCCCGTATTCCGCGAACGCACCTTCCCGGGTCGGGATGGCCGCCTGCGCTTCGATCCGGTGATCTCCGTGAACGATGCCGTGTTCGGCAGCGGGGGCGACACCGAAGCCGACCACACGGACTTCGCCCTGCGCTACTCCCACTACTTCGGTAACGTCGATCTGGGCCTGAGCTTCTTCAATGGGACCTCGCGAGAGCCAAACTTCACCTTCGGCGCCAACCCGCAAACCGGCGCGCCTACGATCACGCCGGTTTACGCCGACATCCGCCAGGTTGGCATCGATGCCCAGTACACGGCCGAGGCCTGGCTATGGAAGTTCGAAGGTATCGTGCGCGAAGGACAGGGCGATACCTTCGCCGCTACGGTAGTGGGTTTCGAATACACGCGCTACGGGGTTACCAAGACCGGCGCCGATCTGGGCTTGCTGATGGAGCACCAGTACGACGGCCGCGACTTCCCGGCGGCGCCCGTCACCGTGCAGGACAACGATCTGTTCTACGGCGCCCGCCTCGCCCTTAACGATACGCAAGATACGAGCATCCTGGCCGGCGCCATCACGGACCTCGAGGATGGCACCACCAGCGCCTCGATCGAGGCGGAGCGACGCTTCGGGCAGGTCTGGACCGGCGAACTTGAAGCGCGCTTATTCCTCGCCGTCGACAGGAACAACCTCATCGACGCCTTCGCCCGCGACAGCTTCGTGACGCTGCGCCTCACGCGCTACTTCTAAGCACCGACCGCTGCCCCACGCCACGCTGCAACAGCACATGATCGTCCCGCACGGGCGAGCACGCCCGCGCGCTTGCACCCCCTAGGTCGCCCCAGTAGCCTGGAAGTCCAGCACTCGACGACGACCTGTGGGGGTTTCAATGGATCTGAACGCCGTCGTCCGCCTTTCGCGGATTCGCTCCTCAGTCACGCGCCTGGTGGTCCTACTTGCGGCGGGGCTGTTCGGCGGGGGCGCTACAGCGTCCAGCTTTGTGGCCTTCGAATCGGGGCAAGTCCGGCCCCTAGCGCGTTCGGCGGATGGCAACTTCCTCTACGCCGCCAACACGCCGGACAACCGCCTCGCGGTGCTGCGCGCGGCGCCGAACCGACTGATTCAAATCGCCAGCGTGCCGGTGGGCCTAGAACCGGTCGCCGTGGGCGTACGAGCGAACGATGAGATCTGGGTGGTCAATCACCTCTCCGACACGGTGAGTATCGTGCGTCGCGCCGCAGGCGGTTTCCGCGTGGTCCGATCCCTTGCTGTGGGCGATGAGCCGCGGGATGTCGTCTTCGCCGGCCCCGACGGTCGCTACGCCTTCATCACCACGGCCCATCGCAGTCTGCAGCGAGAGAACGAGACGGGCAACGCGGATATCTGGGTGTTCGATACGCAAGAGCTCGGTGCGGACGCTGCGGGTACGCCGATCGCGGTATTGAACCTGTTCACCGACGTACCCCGAGCCCTAGCCGTCTCGCCCGATGGCGACACGGTCTACGCCGCGGGCTTCATGACCGGCAACCAAACCACGGTGATCCCGCGCGGTCGCGTCGCCGGCGAACTGCCTCCGCCAGACACGAACATCGAAGGCATCGATGCGCCGGACACTGCTCTTATCGTGCGCTTCGACGGCGAGCGCTGGCTCGACGGGGCCGCGATCGACCGCAGCGATAAGGTCAACTACTCGGTCACCGATCGTGATGTCTTTGCCATCGACGCCAGCGGGCCGACGCCGACTGTCACAGACGTCTACGAGGGGGTCGGCACTACCCTGTTCAACATTGCCGTACACCCAGCGACTGGGGAGCTCTTCGTGTCCAACTTCGAATCGCTCAACGAGGTGCGCTTCGAAGGCCCGGGGGAGTTTGGCGGCAGCACCGTTCGCGGGCATTTCGCCGAGAGTCGCATCACGGTGATCAACCCGTCGGACGGCACCGTCCAGCCGCGTCACCTAAACAAGCACATCGACTACGAGAGCTTCCCCGGCACACCGCAGGAGCGGGCGGCGAGCCTGGCGCAACCGACGGACATGGTAATCAGCGCGGATGGCAGGCGCTTGTACGTGGCCGCTTTCGGCTCGTCGAAGGTGGGGCTGTTCTCCACCGATCAGCTGCGCGCGGACAGCTTCGTACCGCGACCGACCCGCCACATTGAGGTCGGCGGCGGCCCCAGCGGCCTGGTCCTCGACGAGACCCGCCGGCGCCTCCATGTACTGACCCGCTTCAGCAACTCCATCGCCACCGTAGACCTGACCAGCGGACAGGTCATCTCCCGTACGCCGCTATTCAATCCAGAGCCTGCCAGCATCGTCGAAGGCCGGCGCTTTCTGTACGACGCTCGCTACACCTCGAGCCGCGGCGACTCCTCGTGCGCCGGTTGCCACATCTACGGGGACAAGGACGAGCTGGCCTGGGATCTAGGTGATCCGGACGCGCTGGTTCTAGCCAACCCCAATCCCCTTCACCGAGACCCGCTGCCGGGACAGTCGATCGACTTCCATCCGATGAAGGGCCCCATGACCACCCAGAGCCTGCGCGGCATGGCCAACAACGGTCCCATGCACTGGCGCGGTGATCGCACCGGCGGCAACGACCCAACCAGCGGCGACCCGCTGGATGCCAACGCTGCCTTCCTGGCCTTCAACGTGGCCTTTGAGGGCCTCCTAGGCCGAACAGCGCCACTCACGGACACGGAAATGCAGGCCTTTGCGGACTTCGCCCTGCAGCTGTTCTACCCGCCCAACCCCCTGCGCTCCCTCGACAACTTCCTCGACCCTGACCAGTCCTTCGGGCGCACGATCTTCCTCAACAAGATCACCTCACCGGAAGGTGACGACCGCTGCAACGACTGCCATCAGGTCAGCCCCGAAGAGGGCAAGTTCGGCACCACCGCCAACTCCGTGGTGCGCGAGGGTCAGGCCTTCAAGATCCCTCACCTTAGAAATTTATACACTAAGGTGAGTGCGCCGGAGCTCGTCGCCCCGCCGCAGGCAGAGCGCTTCCGCGGCTTCGGCTTCCGCAACACCGGCGAGACACAGACACTGGTGCAATTCATGGCCAGCTTCGACGTCGGCACCAACCAAGAGCGCGCTCAGGTGGCCCAGTACCTGCAGGTGATCGAGACCGAGTTGGCGCCCGTGGTTGGTGAGCAGGTCACCGTGAGCGCCGAGCTGACTACCGATCCAAAGCTCGACCTGATGGTGGAGCGTGCTCTCGAGGACGGCCTAATTGCCGAGTGCGATCTGGTGGTGAAAGGGCAGCTCGGCGGAGTAGCCCGCGGTTGGTGGTTGCAACCGTCAGGGGAGTACCGCAGCGACCGGGCAGCAGAGCCACTGCTCGGCCAGGAGGACCTGCTGGCCCTGGCGGATGTGGTGGGTCAGGAACTGACCTTCACCTGTGTGCCGCCAGGCTCCGGGGAGCGGATCGGCATCGATCGCGACGCCGACGGCATCCTCGACGGCGACGAGGCCGCTTGAGGCAGGACGCCGCGCGGCCATAATTAGTCCCCAGGACTAGCGACCGCCACGGCACACTCGATGAGTGCATCTCCGTCATGGCGAGCACACGCCATCAGCGCTGCGCGTACCTCAGCAAAGCTCTCGGGCACCGGGAGCTGCGCCTCCTCACGCACGCAGACCTCGGTGCGATACACCGGGTAGGCGGCCCGATCGAGCGGTGCCTCGCTGAATACATCGTCGATGATCTCGTGCAGCACTCGAGCGATGGTCACCTCAGGTGAATCGCCGATCAGCGCGGCGCGGGTCGGTAAGGCGGCACGCAGCTGCTCGGCGCTTTGCCCGGCCGCCCGATTGGCGACGGCACTTGAGGCGGCCTTGTAGACCGTCGCGCAAAGCGGCGACACCTCGGACTGGGCGGCGACCCCGCTCATGCCTAGGGCGAGCGCGCCTAGCGCCATCGACCGGCTCATCATCTTGCTGATTCGCTCCACCACGACTTAGATCCCCCACACTTTGCGCGCGAGCGAAAACCCGATCTCAACTGCCTTGAGACATGGAGTTATGTCTAATTCGCGCCTAACTCGGTAACTTCTACGCCCCGCGGGCCAACTCATCGTGCCAAGGCGAAGTCTACCCTGCACTTCCGTGTAGACTTCGCTGCGATCGATTTGCTCCGCTGCCAAGGAGGCGGCCGCCGTGCTCAAGAAAGCTCTGCCCTGGGTGCTCGCCATCGTACCGGCGATCGTCTTCCTGCAAACCCTGCCGTTTAAGTTCACTGGCCACCCGATGACCCAGCACATCTTCAGCACCATCGGCGACTGGTTCTCGAGCTTGGGGCTTGCCCCGCTCGACACCTTCTTCACCCACGCGGGGGCCTACGTGATCGGCGCCTTTGAGGCACTTGCTGCCATCGCCTTGCTAATTCCGTCGAGGCGACACTACGGTGCTCTCCTCGGCACGGCGCTGCTCGCCGGCGCCATCTTCTTCCACATCGCCACCCCCCTTGGGATCGCCGTGCAGTTTCCAGGTGAAGATGCGCCCGATAGCAGCTTGTTTCTGCTCGCTGTCGCTGCCTTCGCTTGCTGCTTGACGCTGGTCCTGATGAACGTGCGGCGCTTTCGAGGTGAGTGAGGTGGGAAACCCCTTGTTGCCAACACCAGGTTCGGGAGTCGGCTAGCAGTCATGAGTGCTCCCATAGATCCCGCCGGCGTCGATAGCTACCCGCGCCACCGCGATGCCATGCCGCCGACGCGCCAACGCTCTGGTCGCTACACCTTGCGCTTCGCCCAGGATCAGCACGATTTGGATCGCATCACCAAGCTTCGCTTTGAGGTGTTCAACCTAGAGATCGGCGAGGGCTTGCGCAGTGCCTGGGAGCGCTGTCGCGACGAGGATGAGTTCGACCCCCATTGCCATCACCTCATGGTCACCACCGGCGCGGACAAGCAGGGCGAGGAGGAAGTGGTCGGCACGTACCGAATGCAGACCTTCGCCATGGCGCATAGCGGGCGGGGCTTCTACTCGGACGACGAGTTCGACCTCTCGGCCCTAGAGCCTATCCTCCCGCAAGCGGTAGAGCTCGGTCGCGCCTGCATCGCGCGCGAACACCGCAACCAACGCGTGTTGTTCCTGCTCTGGCGAGGGCTCGCTGCGTACGTGAGCGCCAACGACATGCGCTACTTCTTCGGCTGCTGCTCCCTCACGGGCCAAGACCCGGTGGAGGCGAACAAGGTGCACGAGCACCTGATCGAGACGGGCAGTCAGCACGCCGATTGGCAGGCGCCCACCCGGCCCGCCTACCGCGTCCCCACGGTGTCGAAGCAGGCCCCAGCGGCACGCGATGGGGCGGTGGAGATTCCGCCGCTGATGCAACTCTACCTAGACTACGGCGCGCGCATCGTCAGTCCACCGGCAATCGATAGCCGCTTCAACACGATCGACTTCCTCGCCCTGTTCGACGTGGCGAGCTTGAATCAGCGCGTACGCCGCATGTTCTTCGAGTAGACACACACGTGCGTCGCGCCCTGATGTCCCTGCGCCTAGCCGCGCTGATCGTGGTCACCGCCGTGCTGTACGCAGTGCGCTGCTTGGGGATGCCCCTGCGCTCGAGGGCGCCCCGGGCGGCTCGCGCCTGGCGCGACCTGGTCATGGGTTGGTGGGCGCACGCGGTGACGCGCTTGATCGGCCTTCGCCCGAGCGTCTGCGGTCCGCTGCCGAAACCGCCGTTCGTGCTGGTGACCAATCACCTGGGCTACGTGGATATCTTTCTGCTGGCGCGCTACCTGAGCGGCGTCTTCGTGGCCAAGGCAGACCTCGCGCGCTGGCCCCTGGCAGGCGGCATCATCGCATCGATGGACACGATATTCGTCGAGCGCGAGCGCAAGCGCGATGTCGTGCGGGTCAATGCTTGCATTGCCCAGGCACTCGATGACGGCGAAGGCGTCATCCTATTCCCGGAGGGCACGAGCAGCGCAGGCGATCAGGTACTGCCCCTGATGCCCTCGCTACTGAGCGTGCCTGCGAGCCGCGAGACACCCGTGTGGTACGCCGGAATTCGCTACGAGACACCCGCCGGTGAAGCCCCACCGGGGGAGGTGGTGAGCTGGTGGGGAGATGATGAGTTCGTGCCGCACCTGCTACGCTTGCTGCAGGTGCCGCATTTCGTCGCTCGCCTGCGCTTTGCCGAGCACCCAATCCTCGGGAACGATCGAAAGAAACTTGCAGGTGAGCTGCACGCAGGCATCAGTGCCCAGTGCGCGGCTCAACCAACGTGAAGACGAGCTACGTGACCAACACTCAGCATTTGATTCGCGATAACGTTGCCTTCCTGCGCCAGGGGATCGCCCTGCTGCGGGCGCTCAGCGATGAGCACTATTGCCGCGCTCGTCCGCCTCTCTACGAGAGCAACGTGGGCGCTCACTTTCGCCACGTTTACGACCACTACCAACAGCTTCTCGCCGGCCTTGAAGGCGGTCGGGTCGACTACGACCATCGGCAGCGGGACCCGCACATGGCCGCCGATCGCTCGCTGGCAATCGCGCACCTCACCGAACTGATCGCTCATCTGGAGCGGCTCGCAAGCGATCCGCCCTCCGCTGCCCTCGGCATTAGACTCAGCTCCAGCGCCTCCTCGCGCGATGAAGAGATCGAGACACCGAGCACCCTTGCGAGGGAGCTGCAGTTCCTGGTCAGTCACACCGTGCATCATTACGCCCTAATCGCCTTCATCCTGCGCAGTGAGGGCCTGGAGATCCCGCGAGGGTTCGGCGTCTCGCCGTCGACCCTGGAGTATCAAGACGGGCAGGCACGTCACGCGGCCTGCTGAGCTGCGGGTGCCGTGATCGCCCGACTCGCGCTGCTGTGGGTGGCCCTGACGCTGCTCAGCCATGGATGGCTCCTAGCACAGGCACCCGCGCCCTCCTCAAAGGGCACTGTGGACCTCTCGCCACCTTGCGAGGCGACGCTGCCGGCGAACACCATCGACGGCGATGGGCGGGCCGCTGGGCTCCCTCCTCCTTCGCTCGCGAGCACTGCCGTGGGCGACTCCGCAACCGCTCCGACCCCCGTTCTGCTGCTCTCGCCAAGCCCATCCGCGAGCCACCTCTGGGCCAGCGCTCTGGGCCGTGAGCACACCGTGCTACACCCGGACCTCACCCACGCGGACGCGGATGGCCTGGCCGCCTGTTTGCGCGCGCGAGGGATCCCTGCGGTAGATCTGATCAGCGTAGGCCAGGCTGCCCCCATGGCAGGCGCATTGGCCGCCCGACACCCGGAGCTCGTGCGCTCCGTGCAGTGGATAGCACCCCGCGGTATCGCCCAACTCGAGGGCATCGGCGAGCATCACCTGAACGAAGCGGCGCGCACCGCCGAACGCTGGCTGGTCGAAGCCGCCCGCTGGGGAACACCTCACTTTGGCGTATTGGATAGGGTGTCTCGACAGCTGACGCTACTTGCAAACCTACGCTCGACCCGTTCGCCAGAGGAGCTCGCCGGTGAGCTACGCGCCGTCGCCGCACCTGCCCAGGTGCTAATCGGTGCATTGGACGACGACCGAGCCCAAGCCCGAGTAAGCGAATATGAGCGCTTGGTGGCGCACGCAGATCGGGCAACGATTGCTGGGATCGCCCTAGGTACCAGCGCCGACGCTGAGCCCGAGGCAGCGCTGGTGGGGGCACTCCGCCGCTTTGTGCTTGCGAGCAGCACATCGTCGGACCTAATGCCTGCGACGCCCGAACGCCTGCGAGCGGCCGCGGCCCCATTCGACTGGAGCCGCGTACCACCGGTCGACGGTCAGCAGCTGCTCGCTCTGCTCGTTTTGCTGATGTTGGCTACCTACGTCACCGAAGATCTCACGTGCATTACTGCTGGCTTGCTGGTCGCCCGGGGCGTACTTGGGTTCTGGCCCGCCACCTTCGCCTGCCTATTGGGAATATTCACTGGCGACCTTGCCCTGTACTTCGTCGGCCGCGCCCTCGGCCGCCCGGCGCTCAAGCGCAGACCATTGCGCTGGCTCTTGACGCCGTCGCAGCTGACACACAGTGAAACCTGGTTCGAGCGGCGCGGCCCCGCGGTCATCCTCTTGAGTCGCCTCGTGCCTGGATCGCGCGTTCCCTGCTACGTTGCCGCCGGTGTGCTCGGCATGCCCTTCGCGCGCTTCGCCGCTTACTTCGCCCTTGCCGCCACCCTGTGGACGCCGCTGCTAGTAGGGCTGGCGTGGCGCGTGGGCGAAAGCGCCGTGCGTTGGATCGAGATGTGGGGCGCGTGGGGCGTACCGATCAGCATCGCCGCCCTTGGAGCGTTGTACCTAGGGGTTCGTACGACCACGAGCTTAGCTACCCATCGGGGTCGGCGCTTGCTCTACGCGGCTTGGCAACGAGGGCTGCGCTGGGAGTTCTGGCCACCTTGGCTGTTCTACCCTCCTATCGTGCTGTACATCCTCTTCCTCGGCCTACGCCATCGAGGACTCACGGTGTTCACCGCCGCCAACCCAGCCATGCCCGCTGGCGGCTTCGTCGGCGAATCAAAGGCGGATATCCTCAATGGACTCGGGGTCGATCATCCTCACGCCCTGCCCGCCGCCCTGCTACCCGATGGCGAGGCATCGGCCCGAGCCGCCTTCGTCGAGCGCTTCGCCGAAGAGCACTCCCTAGAGTTCCCGCTGGTGTTGAAGCCAGACGCCGGCGAGCGCGGGCGCGATGTGGCGATCCTGCACAATCAGCAAGCCGTGCTCGAGTATCTGATGGAGCACCCGCTGCCTACGCTCGTGCAGGCCTTCGCCCCCGGCCACGAGTTCGGCGTTTTCTACTATCGCCATCCGAACGAGAGCCGCGGACACATCCTCGCCATCACGGACAAACGACCCGTACACATCACGGGTGACGGTAAGCGTCGCCTCGAAACGCTGATCCTCGATCACCCACGCGCCGTGTTCATGGCGCCGCACTTCCTAAAGGCGCACGCGAAGCGACTGGATGAGATCCCGGACCCCGGCGAAGAGGTCGCGTTAGTGGAGGTAGGCACGCACTGTCTCGGCTGCCTGTTCCTCGATGGCAGCGCGCTGCACACGCCCGCTTTAGAGCGGGCTATCGACGCCTTGAGTCAGCGCTATGATGGCTTCTACTTCGGCCGCTACGACATCCGCACCCCGTCCTTGACGGATTTCGCTGACGGCCACAACTTCAAGGTGATCGAGTTAAACGGCGTGACCTCAGAGGCGACGAGCATCTACGATCCGGGCAACAGCCTGCTGGAGGCTTACCGCGTGCTCATGCGCCAATGGCGCTTGGCTTTCGAGATCGGTGTCGCCAACCGCGCCCGCGGTAAACGGCCAACTTCTATCGCCGAGCTCATGGCGATGGTGCGGGCTGCCCGCACGGCAGCCCGCATGCCACCCCCGGCCTAGAGACCGAGCAGGGGCGTGATTCGCTCTACCAACCACGCCGCCCCGAGCGCTGCGATGGCTACGGAGCCCACGCACATTGCCGGTCGACGCCAAGCGGACTGCTCGACGGGGATACCGAGGCGTGCCCACGGCGCCACAGCCACCAGGAGCACGACCAGCACGATGGCCAGCTGCCCGAGCTCCACCCCGACGTTGAAGGCGAGCAAGCTGAGGATCAGGGTGCTGCCCGACAAGCCCGTCTCGCCTAGGGCACCGGCAAAGCCGAGCCCGTGCAACAGGCCGAAGCCAAACGCCATCGCGAGACCGGGTAAGGGTGACGCGCGCCAGAGATTCGCCAGAGCGGCAACCACCACGGACAGAGCGATGCTGCTCTCAACGAGGCGATCGGGCAAAGCCACCCAGCCGAAGGTCGCTGACAACAGCGTCATCGAGTGCGCGATGCTGAAGGCGGTTACCAAGCGCGCAACGGCCAGCGTGGTGGTGCGGCGAGAGCCGCGGCGCAGGCTCATCAGGAGCGGCAGCAGCAGCACGCCGAGGAAGGCCAGATGGTCGAACCCGCCCCAGATGTGGCGCGCCCCATCCAGCATCCAGTAAGCCAGGCTGTGGTCCATACCCGCCTGCGAAATGGGGGTGATCGCCAGCACGATCTGCGCATGCTCTCTGTCGAGGATGGCCCAAGGGGCCAGACTGGTCCCCTCCGCGCCTGAGCCCACGAAGACCAACTGACGATGGCCTCGCGGTAGCGCCTCCAGCAAGTCTACCCGTAAGGTCATCTCATCGAAGTCCGCGGGCACCTTGTAATGCGCCTCCCAAGCCACCTGATCCGCCTCGTCGGCGATCGAATTCGCCTGGCTTGCGTGGAGAGCCCTTCCACCAACGCTGACTGTCTCGAAGGGTCGAGGCAGGCGCTCGGGTGCCACCGCCGCCAATTCCGCAGCGTTGAAGCGATAGCGCAGCGTCACGTGATCGCCCGCCTGGCCTAGGGTCACGGAGCTCAGCCCCGCTTCGTGGCCGGAGGCTCCCATCGCTGCCAGCAGAAACAGGCACAGCAACAGCCAACGGGCACCGCCTGCGCCGACACGGCGGCCGGGTGCGTGAGACTCACACCCGACCTCCGTGCTAGCGCAGAGCGCAGGCTCAGCGCGTACCACGGCCACTGGTACGCCCATTCTGCGGCGTGGACTCGTAGGGGAACACCTTGTTGAAACCCGTGTCGTTGCCGTTGACGTTGTCACCAGCCACCTGGATGAACAGGGGCAAGCTGCGCAGATCGCTCAGCAGCGCCGATACGGCGATGTCTACAACGTCATCCCCGAAGCGACGCCCATTCGGCCACCCGCCGGGCACCAGGCCACCGTTACCAAAAGGGTCTTGGATCTGACTCTGCACGACATCGTCACCGAAGATCGAGAGGGCAGAGAACCCTTCATCATCCGGGTTCAGCGGATCGTGAGGGCCATTACCGGCTAGGCGCACCGCCGGCGTCGAAAGATCCACCTTGATGAGATCGGGGATGTAGATGCCCGCGATGTCCGTGCGTTCCGTTTCCACCGCTTCCTCCAGGCCTGTGCCCGGCACGACGAGGGCGTTGAGCAGCGCCGCGAGTTCAGGCGTCAGGGCGTAGGTCGAGAACAACTCCGCATCGCGCTGCGGTGTCGTGCGGCTGTACAGATCGGAATCAGCGATCGCTACCAGACCTTCGTTGAACAGAGGATTGCCCTGGCGTGCCACCTGCACGAAGCGCCCTTGCTGTACATCGGGCACGATCTGCGGATCGCTGCTGAGGACGTTGAAGCGGCGGCGACTGGTGGTCGCGTGAACGCCTACTAGCTGTAGATCGTCTTCCACGATATCCGCCAAAGGTATCTCCAGCGCGATCAGGTGGATGTTGAAGCCCGCCTGCGCATCCACGCCGGGGTTGCGCAGCTGAAGCAGATCGAACACGGCCTGGATGTCACCGAAGAAGCCGTCATCACGCTGGCCGGCGAAGGCACGGTAGCCGCGTTCGAGCGACACAACGCTCTGCTGAGTGTATCGATCGAGCTCCTCGAGAGTGCCCACGCCGTTCTTCGCCGGGTTCTCTCCGTTGTCGCCCTGATTGTAGAACGGCGTCGCGACGCCCTGATTGTTCGGCGGGACAAGACCGCCGCCGAGGGTCACGATGTCATTAGCACGCTGGTTGCCGCCGCGGCGGTCGATGCGCGTCACCGTGTAGTCCTGAGTGAGGTTCTGGGCCTCATCGTCGACGTTTTCAACGATGCCCAGATACGACTGCAGCACGGTGCTCTCGTTCTTGAAACGGGTAGTGAAGTCGAACACGTAGGAGATGCTGGTGCGCCCGGCCGCCACGTCCTCGCCAAGCGATAGGTTCAGCGAGTATCGGACATCGTCGTCGAAGTTGTACTTGTGCGGACCGATCCCGGCAAACTCGAAGGGGTAGGTGGCCAGTGCCACGACGAGTCGTTTCTGCGCGTCTCGCTCCGTGACGAACGCGTAAACGTCCGTCGTGTTTGCCGCCGGATCAAGAGTGATCAGCGGTGCGTCCATGTGGCTGGATGCCAGGGCGGTGCCCGTGGCGCCCGCGAGCGCTACAGTCAGCGCCGCAGCGAGTCCAGTGCGTACGAATTTCCTCATTGGGTAAGTCCCCTTGCTATTTCTGTTGAATCGTCCCGACCACTCGGTGGAACGCAGGAACCAAGCGCCCGAGACTACGGGCGGCGATTGGCTTCGATCTCTGCCCGCGCCACCGAGTGCTGGCGGGTCTGCAGTCGATCAAAGAGGAGGCGCTCCGAAGGGAGCAGCATGTGTTCGTAGGTGCGCGCGCAAGACCACTGCTTGGCGAGGCGCCGAGCCTTGCCTAGACGTTCACTGAGCAGAGCCCCGTGCAGGCAGGCGCGTGCCTCACGGATTTCAAAGGCGTCCGCCTCGTCGGCGTAGCGCGAAGCGCGCTCTAGGTCAGAGGCTTGAAGAGCCGCAAAGGCGGCGGCGTAGAGGGTCAGCGGGTCGCGCCGCGCGGTGAGCTCCGCCTCCGCCAGCGCAAGGGCTCGCTCGACATCTCGCCCATGGGTGGCGAGAAAGAGCGCTTGCGTGCGGCGGTCGACGAGCGAACTCAGCAAGGCCTGTTCCTGCACGCGGGTGACTTCACCTGCTTCGCGCAGCGCGTCGACTAAGGCCCATCGATGGGCGGGCAGCTCGCTCGCCTCCGCGGCTCGGCGCAAGTAAGGCGAGGCCGCACTTGCCTCGCCGGCGCTTAGCAATATTCGACCGCGAAGGTAATCGGCGGATGGAAGACGGGCGTTGAGCGCCGTAAGTGCGTCAAGGGTACGCAGGGCGGCGGCCTGGTCAGCCAGTTGCCACTGCAGCTCGGCGAGGCGCACTGCGACCGCGCCGAGCACATGGGGGTCGCCGGTGCGCAAGCTGTTTACGGCGCGTGTGAGCATCTCCCGCGCGCCCATCACATCACCCAGCATCCAGCGCAGCTCACCCGCGCGCTGGTAAGCCTGCGGTCCGGGGCGCAGGTCGGCCAAACGCTGGTAGGCGATGCGAGCGCCCTCCAGCTTGCCCACGTCCAGAAGTACATCGCCTAGCAAGCCGTGGTCGTACCAGTGCCCGCGCGTGGCCACCAGCGCGCGTGCCATCCGCTCCGCCTCATGAAAACGATGCTGCTGGTGATAGGCATGGCCCAGGAGCAGTTCGGCTGGGTGACTTCGTGATGGCGCGGCCAAGGCCTGTAGGCAACCCCCCGCCTGTTCCGCCAAAGTAAGAAACCCCTCGTCTTGGTGGACTCGCGATGCGCTTACGTAGGCCCAACCAAGACGCTCGATCCAAGCTGTGTATCGCTTCGTGTTAGGTGAAGGTTGATCGATCGCTTCCCGCTGGTACTGGCGGATCTGCGCATCGACGGGTGCATCCCCCCGGTGTGGGACGAGGGCCACGGCGCAGTCCACCGGGACTGGCTCGGTCGCCGCGCCGCGGATTGCCCCGGGCGTTGAGATCGGTGCGCGTGTACACGCCCCCAAGATGCCGACGAACAGCAGTGCTAGCAGCACCAAGGCGCCCCCGTGACGGCGCTCGACGCGCCGCGGCACGACGGTACGAAACCGTCCGCAAGGGAATGGGAGCATCGAGATGCGCATGAGAACTCTCCTGCTTGGCGACTGTCCTCCTTCTACGGTCGAGTCTGGGCTGCGGATGCACTTGAGCGACTTTGGTGGAGCGGCTACGGTCTGGTCGACATCGCCCCACCTGGGCCGGCGGCGCTACTCACCGACCAGGTCTTACGAACTCTGGATGTTGCCGGCGGATGGTGTGCCGGTCTCACTTGGTCGCCCACCGGGCTTGGGCGCACTGCGCGCCAAGCTCAGCTCCGTCGCGCTAGAGGCAGTAGTACGGTCCGCGAAGCTGGCGGTCGGCACGGAGCCCCCTGGGCGATCCCCCACCGAGCAATCCACTGGGGATGTCGTGTTGCTGGCGCCGTTGGCGCAGGCAGAGACCTAGCCGGCCCGTCGTTCGCTGTCTGCGCGTGCCTGCGCTGGCCGCTCCCGTGGAGTGCCCGACCGCTCGGGGCTGGTGTGCCCAGCTTGGGAAGCTCGCGCGAGTATCCAAGGGGTGAGTTCGTTGGCCGGCATCGGCGGCGCAAAGTAGTGGCCCTGGGCCACATCACATCCGTAGTCACAGAGGCACTGCCAGGCATCTTCGTCCTCGACGCCCTCCGCCACCACGGACAGACCGAGGTTGTGACCGAGATCGACGGTGGAACGAACGATCGTGGCGAGACGAGGGTCCTTGCCGATGTCCCTGACGAAGGCTCGATCGACCTTCAGTTCGTGCACGGGTAGCTGCATCAGGTACGCCAGGGACGAGTAGCCTGTGCCATAGTCATCGATCGCGAGCTTCACGCCAAGCGAGGCGAGTTCCTCCAGTACCGCGAGCGCGCGCTGGGGCTCGCTCATAAAGCCACTCTCGGTGATCTCCAGGCACAGGGCGCGCGGTGGCAGCCGATACACGCGCAACAGCTCCCCCACTCGGGCGGCCAGATCGTCGCTTAGAAGATCCCGCGTCGACACGTTGACGGCGACACGAAGCGTCAACCCCTCCGCGCGCCATTCGGCACACTGCTTCAACCCTGCCTCGATCGCCCACAGGGTCAGCTCCTTGATGTATCCGGTCTGCTCTGCGAAGGGAATGAACGCGTCCGGGGGAATCAGTCCACGCTCGGGGTGTATCCAGCGCATGAGTGCCTCGACAGAGCGCACCGACTCGCTGCGCACCGACACCTTGGGCTGGAAGAAGAGTGTGAGCTGCCCCTGCTCCATCGCCTCTCGCAAGTCCGAAAGGAGTGATAGCTGAGACTTCTGTCGGTCCAGCTCAGGTGCGTATTCCACCACCATGATGTGGTCCCGCTTGGACGCATACATGGCCTGCTCCGCACTGCGCATTAGGGTCAGCGCCTCCGTGCCGTGCTCCGGCGCCCTCGCCACACCTATACTGACCCCCACATCGAGCGATTGACCGTCGTACCAAAAGGGTTGGCGCAGCAGTCCACTCACCTCGCGCGCCACCGCAATCGCACGTTCTCTACGGCCATCATGGAGCAGGATCGCAAACTCATCTCCGCCCAAGCGGGCCAGCACATCTTCATCGTTCAGCACGGCCCGCAGGCGCTCGCCCACCTGCTGCAGCACGTAGTCACCCACCTCATGTCCCAAGGTGTCGTTGACGACCTTGAACCTATCGAGATCCATACTGAGCACAGCCCGCGGGGCGCCCATGACCGCGGCCTCGCCCAGAAGTGTTTGCAACCGGTGCTGAAAGCGTGAGCGGTTGGCAAGCCCGGTCAGCGTGTCGTTGTACGCCAACTGCAACACCTCTCCCTCGCGCTTGATGATCGCTCGGCGCATGGCGTCTAAGGTGCGCGCGAGGGCACCGAGCTCGTCGCGCCGACTCGAGCGGATGGGGGTGCGGTACTGGCCTCGCTGCAGGCGCAGGGCGCTGCGCGTAAGTTCACGCAAGGGACGGGTGATGGAGCGCGCCAGCATCTGCACGGCGAGCACACAGGCCAGTAGCCCGGCCACAGCCCCTAGGAAGAATGCCCTGGGCAAATCAAGCCCCGTGTCGGGTCCCTCGCCCGTGATGGTCGGCTCCAGGGTGCTCAGGTCACCGCTCACCAGCACCAGGAGGTTGGTCGCTTGAACGAGCACCACCACGGCCACGATCGTCACCGCGACGCGCAAGCGCAAACCGGCGGCTAGGGAGCGAGGGCGACGGTTAGCAGCACGAGACACGGATCGGTGACATCCTGGCGGTGAGGGCAGGTGAGCGAGCACTGTACGAGAGGATGATGTCGCCGGCCACGGCACAGGTCACTGTGGCACCGGCCCCATCGCGCCAACATGCCCGTCGATCCAGCGATCTGTGACGCTCCTACGACCTCGCCGGGGGCTTGCTCGATGGCACCGTGATCCGGGTCACACGGAGCGTTTAACGGTGGTTTACATCCACCGCGAAACTGACCCCCTGCGACGGGTCAAAGGTCAACGTCTCGTCGCTCGGCACGTTGTTGAGCATGGCGGATTACACCCTAGCAGCCCGTTGAAAATTGGCTAGCAGCATCAGCTTGACCAATGCGCACCAGCCAATCTGTGTCTGTTAGGGACAGTTGTCGCCGATGACCAGCCCAACTGAGCGTATCGCCACCAGGTTTGGTAGCGGCGCCCCTGT